>CANQIL010000083.1 GCA_947624045.1 uncultured Bacilli bacterium | reverse complement strand
TTATATCTCACTGCCATCACTCCTACCTAGTATATTAAAAGTATACCATAAATATTTTTACATGAAAATACTTTTTTGCGATTAGACACATTTTTTACATTAGAAAAATAACTATACAATTTAACAAGCACTTTTTAAATAAAAAAGGAAATTACTCTTTACTATAAAACAACTAATTTTTATAAATTATTACCTTAATATAAAAAAATTTTTATATTTTTTAACTACGTTTAATTCCAATGAAATAACTAGTTTTATGTATTATATTTGTACTTTACAATTTTTAATTTATAAATACCTATATGATTATTTAGAATTTTTAGTATTATTCTTTACTTTATCTATAATTTACTTTTCTATTTTTAATTATACTAATAGTGCATAGCCATTTATATACTATTATTTAACATTTAAAATGGTTTATTATTTTATATATATCTAGTTCATATTTAATATAATTATTTTCTGTAAACTACTAGTATGAATTTATATAAATGCTCTTTTTTATTTTAAAATATTATCAATCTATCTTGTATATTTATACTTTACATTTTGCTATAAAATATTTAGATAATTACATCTAATGCTAAGTTACTGATTATTTCATCATATATTATTATGATTTATATTTTAAATCTTATAAGTTTTTTGTTTTTAAAATTATATAATCCCTTATTTAGTTAATAATGTATAAAAAATTTTATTTAATTTTAACTTTTTGATTGCTACTTTAGCTAGATTAAAATATGCTTGATTGCACCTTAAAACAAAAAAGAGAACACCATAGTGTTCCTAAACAAATCATTTATTATTGTAATTTTTTACGATTAAGCAGCTGATGTATCTTGAACATAGTTAAATACTATATTACTAAAGCTAATTGTAACGGGTTGTGTAGGTAATGTTTCACTAGTTACTGCAGTAGAATCATAAGTAATAGTAATAACGATATTCTTTTCAGCTGAAGAAGCTAACTTCTTATCACTAAGTGAACTACTGCCATTAGTAACATCTTCTCCAGCATAAGTTACTTGATATTTAATATAAGCACTATCTGATAAGTTTCCTGCTGCTCCACAAACATTTGTCTTAGAAGTCTCATCAGTACTATCACAAGTAATTGTAGCTGGAGTTATACTGCTTAATTCGGCAGGAATATCACCTGTGTTTTTAGCTTTTAATTTAATAACAGCTTTAGCACCTGGATATTTTAAATTAACTTTTAAATCTTCAATTTCATTGTTTGCAATTGTTAAATCACTAACTGTTGTTCCAGTACCAGTTACCTCATAACCTAAAGAATCTTGTTTTTGAAGCTCAACTCCCCAACTTGCTTTCTCAACTGTTGCAGTTCCGCTAACCTTTAAAGTTGCAGATAATGATGCATAAGCTACTGATAAACATAGTACCGCTACACATAAAGCAATAGCTGTAATAATTTTAAATGATCTGTTTCCATTATTATTTTGTTGCATAATTTTATTTTTCCTCCTTTATTATGTATCAAGTGTATCATAAACAATTTTACTTTAAAAGTCTTTTTTTTTAATTTGACACTTTTTTGATTATTTTTTTACACTTTACTTTTTATTGCCTTAAAACTTTACTTTTAATTACTCTAGAATATATAAAGAAAAAAGACAATTACTGTCTTTTAACTAGCTTGTTGGAACATGAAAGCAACATCTGGTAATTTAATGTCTACTGCATCTGTAGGAATTTGAGTAGCACTATTTAAAAATTCAAGTCTTATTTTAACTGTTTTGGACATACCTTGAGCTAAATTGGTATCTACACCTATAAGATTTTCATCTGTAACATCTTGTGTTCCATAGTGTACAGTATATATTACATTAGCTCCTAAATTATTCTCTCCTGTTCCACAAATAAGTTTTTCATCATTTAACTTACTAGTTGGATCAGTAGCTCTAGCAGTACAACTTATTATACCCTTACCAGTTGATACAGATTGTAAATAAGCATTGATATCTCCATTATTAGCAATAGGTACTTGTAACTCAACAAAATCACCCGGTTTTCTTACTACAATATGTAAATCTTTAATTAAAGTAACACCTGTCTCTGATGTATCTTTATCATAAGTGACACTTACATCATTCCCACTTTTATTTACGGTAGGTTCATTTGGCATTTCAACTTGCCAACTTGCAGCCTCTACTTCAGCTGTTCCTTTAATCTTTAATTGTTGTGCTAATGCAGCATAAGCAATTGATAAACATAGTGCTATTACACATACAGCAAAAATTACTGTTATTTTAAATGCTCTATTACTATCTTTAATCTTTTCCATATTTTTTCCTCCTTATTATATTTCAAGTATAATACAGTATCTCTTATTTTTAAAGATATAATTTTTTTAATTTGACACTTTTTTGATATTAAAAATTTTCTTTTGAAAGAATTTTTACGTAAAAAAAGTAGAGTATTTGCCTATATTCTACTTACCTTTTCTTGTATTTTTTATTAAATAATCATTATTTAATTCT
>CANQIL010000082.1 GCA_947624045.1 uncultured Bacilli bacterium | reverse complement strand
TTTGGCAGATTAAATTTTGATTCAAATAATTTTAGTTTGAAATTTACTAAAAAAGCACCATTTAGAGTATAAAAAGACTTAGTTAGATTAAAAAAAGTAAAAGCTTTAGTTGGTTTAAAAAAATTGACAAATGAAATATTTAATTAAATAATATGAAACAATCTGAGAGGGAAAAAATTATGAATAAAAATATTGGAAAATTACTAAAAGAAATGAAATTTAACAATTTTTTTAAATTAGTAGAATTAGGAATTATTGACGAAGAAATGGCAACAAAATCAATCATAAATAACAAAGTACCCGAATATATTTATGAATTTGCTACAAAAGTAAAAGGTGCTAATGTAGATAAACTACAAAATGCCATTATTAAAACACAAGATGCTTGTTACATCTATTACTTTGCTAGAAATATAGAAGGTGCAGATATAGAAAAATTGCAAGATGCAATAATAAAAAATCAAATTGGAGAAGATGCAAAATATATTTATTATTTTGCTAGAGATATAAAAGGTGCAGATATAGAAAAGTTACAAGATGTCATTATAAAAACTAAAAATGCTCAATATATTTATTACTTTGCTAAAAATATAAAAGGTGCCAATATAGATAAATTACAAGATTCAATTATTGCAACAAAAGATAGCTATTATATCTATCATTTTGCTAGAAGTGTAAAAAAGTCTGATATAAAAAAACTACAAAATGCCATTATTACAACACAAGATGCTAATCTCATTTATGAATTTGCTAGAAATATAGATGGTGCTAATATAGGAAAACTAACAGATGGAATTATTGCAACTAAAGATGCACGATGGATATGTAACTTTGCTAATGAAATAAAAGGTGTTGATATAGAAAAGTTAGAAGATGCAATAGTTGCTATTGTAAATGCAAGATATATTTATGAATTTGCTAGAAATATAAAAAATGCCAATATAGATAAACTAGCAGATGGAATTACTTTAACTGAAAATGCAGAATATATTTATGCCTTTACTAGAGATATAAATGGTGCCAATATAGATAAATTACAAGATGCCATTATAAAAACTAAAAATGCTCAATATATTTATGAATTTGCAAAAGGTATAAAAGGAGCAGATATAGAAAAATTAACAATTGGAATAGTTTCAACTGAAAATGCCGGGTATATCTATGCTTTTACTAGAGATATAGAAGGTGCCAATATAGGAAAACTAACAAAGGGAATTATTGCAACAAAAGCTGCTAACTATATATGTTTATTTGCTGAAAATATAGAGGGAGCAGATATAGAAAAGTTAGAAGATGCCATTATTGGAACACAAAATGCAGAATGTATTTACGAATTTGCTAGAAATATAGATGGTGCTAATATAGGAAAACTAACAGATGGAATTATTGCAACTAAAGATGCACGATGGATATGTAACTTTGCTAATGAAATAAAAGGTGTTGATATAGAAAGATTAACAGATGGAATTATTTTAACTGAAAATGCAGAATATATTTATAAATTTGCTAGAGGCGTAAAAGGTGCAGATATAGAAAAATTAGAAGATGCAATTATAAAAACACAAAATGCTCCTCGTATTTGTGAATTTGCTAAAAATATATATGGTGCCAATATAGAAAAACTAACTGATGGGATTATTGCAACACAAGATGCATATTGGATATGCGACTTTGCTAAAAATATAGATAGTGCCAATGTAAAAAAATTACAAGATGCAATACTTGAAACTAAATATGAAAATTATGCTAATTCTGAAGAAAGAACGTTATTAATATTAATGGAATTATTAAAAGAAGATAAGTTTGAAGATATTTTGGACAATAAAGAGAAATATTCTAGATTATTTGTTGATAAAGAACAAGTTGTTAGTAAAGAACAACAAAAAATGTTAATCAAAAGTAAATAATTAGAATGAGTAACAAGAAAACAACAGTTTTCTTGTTTTGCTGTTTGGTTATTTTCTTGTTTTGCTGTTTGGTTTTTGAGTTTCCGTTTTTTTTTGGCAGTTAAAGAATTTAATTGCTAAAAGTCAATAATACAATTTATAAACCCTTTATTTTTTGCGAAAAAATGAAAACGCCCAAATTGGTAGTATAACATTTTTGGTTAAAAATAAAATTTATGCTAACCAACTTTTTTGGAGACGCTTTCTATGAATTATTTTACATCAAATGTTAATAATTTGAAAAGAGATATTGTAAAGTTTTGTTACGTCTACAATAATATAAAGTAGTAGTTAAAAATCTAGTTTTAGATATATTATATTTGTTTGAAAGGTGAAAATTAAATTGCATATGAACTGAGCAATAGACAATTTTTGATGATTTAAAAATGTAAAGCAATTTTATAACTTTACATTTAGCAATTTTGGTATAGTAATGAAAAAAAGCGGAAACTCAAAGTTTGGTTATTTTGACTTTATAAATTATTTATGTTACAATATGTCAAAACAGTTTTAGGAGGGATAGGCTTTATGAAAAAATTAGAAATATCAAAAGATAAGTTTGAAGAATTTGATAATATTGATATGGGTTACCCAAAAATTGAAATAGTGTATGATTCTACTAAATATGAATTTGAATGTGTTTATGGCTTAAATAAAATTATTTT
>CANQIL010000081.1 GCA_947624045.1 uncultured Bacilli bacterium | reverse complement strand
ATGATAATTAACGCTAATACGATTAAAATAATTTTTACAAATGGATTCTTACTATCATAGTAAAATTTATCAACATCTGTTGAAGATTTTTCCATTAAATCTTCAAATTCCCTCGCATTCTTCTCATTAACATCTCTATTATCCATAACTTAACACCTCTATTATCTATAGAATATCATATTTTATAGCATTTGGCTAGGATTTATGTCAATATCAATTTTTATTTTTACTTTACTTTTATAGTGTTCTATTATTTTTTCTAAAACACTAGTCAAATTATCTTCTTTTTTATATTTTAAAACTAAGTTATAGCGATAGATATTATTTAATTTAAATATTGTCGCACTAGATGGTCCAAGTATAATAGTACTTTTCAAATTTCTTTGTAATGCTCTTTTTATTTTCAAGGCTTCATTTAATATTTCTTTTTCATCTTTACCACTTACCTTTATATTTACTAAGTAATAATATGGTGGATATTTTAAAGCTCTTCTAATATTCATCTCTTCTTTATAAAAGCCTATATAATCATGACTTTTAGTATACATAATAGCGTAATGATTAGGATTAAAGGTTTGAATAACTACTTCTCCTACTTTACTACTTCTACCACTTCTACCTGCTACTTGTGATAATAAGGAAAAGGTATTTTCACTACTTCTAAAGTCTGGAATATTTAAACCCGTATCGGCATTAATTACACCTACTAATGTAACATCTTCAAAATCTAATCCTTTCGCAACAATCTGTGTTCCTAATAAGATATCATATTCATGTTTTTTAAATGCATTAATCATTTTTTCATGCATACCTTTTTTACTAGTCGTATCATAATCCATTCGTAATATTTTACTATTTTTAAAATATTTTTGTAATTCTTCTTCAACTCTTTGCGTACCTACCCCTAAATTAGAAAGAGCTTTTTCGCCACATTTAGGACATACATCAAAAGTCTTCTCTCCATAACCACAATAATGACATCTTAAAGTATTACTTGTCTTATGATAAGTTAAAGTTATATCACAATTAGGACATTTAAAAGTAAAGCCACAATTTTTACAAGAAACAAAAGATGAATATCCTCTTCTATTTAAAAGTAAAATACATTGTTCCTTTCTTTGTAAGCGCTCTTCAATTTTTTCTAACAATTCTTTTGAAAAATGCCCCTTACTAAATTTAATTTCTTTGTTCATATCAATTATCTTAACATTAGGTAAAGACTTGCCATTAACCCGATGAGGCAGGTTCAATAACTTATAAACACCCTTAAGAGCCCTGGCATACGTCTCTAAAGAAGGCGTGGCGCTTCCTAAAATAACTGGACAATTATGCATCTTTCCTCTAAGAAAGGCAACATCTTTGGCATTATATCGGGGATTCATATCACTTTGCTTATAACTATCACTATGCTCTTCATCAATAATAATTACTCCTATATTTTTAAGTGGCGCAAAGATAGCACTCCTAGCTCCAATAACTATTGAAGCTTCTCCTCTAGAAATACGCCTCCATTCATCATATTTTTCTCCATCTGATAAAGCTGAATGAATAGCCGCAATTTTATTACCAAAACGTTGTTGAAAACGACTAACCATTTGCGGTGTCAATGATATCTCTGGTACTAAGACAATACTACTCTTCCCCTTTTCTAAAGCTTTTTCAATTAATTCCATATAAACTTCTGTTTTACCACTACCCGTAACCCCATGTAATAAGTAAGTATCATACCTTTCTAAGTCAACTAAAGAAACAACTTGTTTTTGTTCTTCTGTAAGTTCTTTTTTAGGTAATACCTCTTCATTATAACTAAGGCGGTAATGTTCTTTTTTTACCTCTTCTAATAAGTCATTTTTAATTAATGTATTAAGTGCTGATGTTGATATATTTAAAGCTTCACTTCGTAAAATTTCTTTTTTCTCTAAAATTATATTGATAATTTCCCATTGTTTAGCCGTTAATTTTTCATCACTTATATCTTTTTTTAGTTTATAGTAAATATCAAATTTTTTATTAATAACTCTTCCCCTTTTAGCTTTCAAGGCTTTTGGTAACATTGTCTGATAAGCACTAATTAAAGTAGACAAAGTAAGCTTACTAATTTCTTTTCCTAATTCTAACAACTCCCCAGTTAAAATAATATCTTCATCACTTACTTCAATTATTTCTTTTAATTCATATTTATTATCATCATTTTTTATTTCTAAGACAAAGCCTTGTACTGTCATTCTACCAAAAGGAACAATTATTCTAATACCTATTTTTATTTTCTCTTCTAATTCTTTTGGTACTTTATAATCAAATATTTTATCCACATTTTTATTAGATAATTCAACCAAAACACCTACTACCAAAAAAATCACCTCTACTACTTCAATTGTACCAAATTACCAATAAAAAGTCTATAAACGAAAAAAGAAGAAAAACTAAGCATTATTCTTCTTTTTTGGAATTAATGTTAATACTAACTGCTTGTCTTTATTAGTATTTCTATTTTGATAAAATCTTTTATTTTTTCTTATCTCTTCACATAATTTTTTTGTCTTTTTCGTTTTATTCTTACTTTCTTCAAAAGCTTTTAAAAATAACGTAAATTTTTAAACTAAATTCTAGTTTTCTTTCAACTAGAATTTAGTTTCGGAATCTGACTAGAATTTATTTTC
>CANQIL010000080.1 GCA_947624045.1 uncultured Bacilli bacterium | reverse complement strand
CTTACTAATTGATTGATTGTTGGCACTTAAATTTCACCTCTTTTCTTGTAATTATTTTGTAATATTAGTGTTAATTATATAAATTAACCGCTAGGGAAATACGACATTTACGTATTTTAGACTAGCGGTTAATATTTTATCATTTTTATTAATAAAAGTCAAGATAAATTGATAAGTTTGTTTGATAAGTTTGTTTGGATATTATTTTTCTCCTTTTTCTGTCATTTCTGATGTATTTATTGCTTCTTCCCTATTATTTTCTCCATTTTCTGTAACTCTATTAGTACCTAATTTAGATAATTCTTCTTGACTTATTCTTTGGCTTAATCTAAATGCTTCGTTTCTATCAATGCCCATAATCTTAGGGTTTTCTATATATGTTTTAACTTCTTCTTCAGATATTCCATAAGCTTTTGCAAATTCTGAAATGCTAAAGTTTTGATCATGTATACCTGATCTTAATGCTTCAATAATGCTATCTTGCTCTACATCATCATGTAATTCTTCTATCATTTTTAGTTGACTAATTTCATCATTTCTTATAGAAGATCCGGAATTTAATTTTAAAGTTTTCATTTTATTCCATAATCTTTTAAAGAAGTTTGGTTTTTTCTCATAAGTTGCTCTTCCTAGTCTAGAATTTGCCTTTGCTATTTTTTTAATATATGCTAATTTTGATCTATTTTGTAGACCTCTAGGGGCTCCTTCTAAATTGCTGAAATCGTATTCTACATTAAAGTCTATTTTTTCTATATCTTTAGCTTTATATGATTGCATTAATTGCATATATCTATCTAGTGCTCCAGTGTCACATTGCATATCAAGCATTCTTAAAATATCTTCTATATTTGGATCATAAAATTTATCTGGATCTTCCATTGTTTCTGCTAGTTTATATGATTGTTCTTTTGATAATTTTTCAATATTACTCCATCCCATAATTCCAATAAATTCTTGTTCATTATCATCACTGTTAAGAGTTACTTCATAAACTGGTTTTCCGTTTTTAAAGTAAAATTTAATTTTATTTATGTAGTATTTTTTTCCTACTTGAGGTATAAATTTTATAGTACTTTCTGGTGTTTCTCTATTAAAAATTTCTTGTATTTCTCTAAATTTTTCTGGTGTTAACTCTGCTACAGGGTTTTCTTCACGTTCTCCTCTCTTATATGTAGAAAATATTTTCTCCCACTCTTGTTGTTTTGACTCTCTTATTTTAGCCCTCTTTTCGAAAATGCTTAGTATATCGTTAAAGTCACTTTCGTCTAATCCTTTTTCATCTACTTTTGGTTTTCCAGCGTCATCTGGCTGTTTCTTTTCAGATTCATCTGGTTTCTTCTTTTCAGCTTTACCTGGTTGTTCCTTTTCAGATTCATCTGGTTTCTTCTTTTCAGCTTTACCTGGTTGTTCCTTTTCAGATTCATCTGGTTTCTTCTTTTCAGCTTTACCTAGTTGATTGCTTTCAGGTTCGTCTGGTTTCTTCTTTTCAGCTTTACCTGGTTGATTGCTTTCAGGTTCGTCTGGTTGTTTCTTTTTAGATTTATCTGGTTTTTCCTGTCTTAATATATTTTCATCTTTTTCTGAGACTAATTCTTGTATGTAAGAGTCTAAATCTTCAAAATCTTTTTGTGCTTCTTCAACTTGTTTTTCTAATTTTTTTATTTTTTTATTTATATTTCTTGCCTTCATAAGGTAAATACTTGCTTTTTCATTTGCTGCTTTATATGTTTTAGCCTCTAAGTTCTTAATTCCAGAAATTGATTCATAAGCAGTTTGAGTTTTTACAGCTTCTGTATATTCATCTTTCTGTTTTTTTATTTGATTCTGTTTTTCTAATATTTGTTTTCTAAGGTCTTCTTGTTTGTCTTTTAATTCTGAAATGAATTGTGCTTTTACTGCTTGTTGTCTTTGAGTTAGTTCATCTTTAAAATTTTCTTCATTAATTCCATCAAATTCTGCTTGTAATTCTGCTTTTTCGCTTTCTAATGCTCTTATTGTTCTTCTTCTTTCTCTTACTTGTGCTAAATAATTTTTAGCAACTGAATTAATAGCTTTATAAACTTTTGCATCTAATATTTTTGGTCCTCTAGAAAGTGATCTATGTCTTTCATAGCCCTCTAAATTTTCTTTTATTTCACTTTCTATACCTGTAATTGTTTCTTCTTTTTGCTCTATTTGCTTACTAATTTCGTTTCTTTTAGCTTCTAATTCTGAAAGAAATTCACCTCTTACTGTTTCACTTCTTTCTTGTAAATTCTTTTTTAACTCATCAATATTTATAGTACTCATGGTTTCCTCCTATTTTTCCCAATATATACTTATTATACCACATTTATTTTATTTTTGCAACATATTATGTGATCTTTATGCATGTAGAAATATTTATACATATTTATTCTACTATATATTAGTGTTTATATGTTAATTGTAACTAAATTTTAATATAATTGTTATTATTCTGTAATATTTGTTTTAAATCTTCTATTGACCTATCTGCTAATTTTGTATATCTTAGTTTTTTATCTTTTATTTTTTCTGGTAATTCCGGCAAAATACCAAAATTTGCATTCATTGGCTGAAACTCCTTATTTTCAGTGGATATATATTTGGCTAAGGATCCTATAACTGTGGTTTCTGGAAATACTATTTTACTTTTTAATTGTTCTATTGGGTTATTTATTAAATTTAATTTTT
>CANQIL010000079.1 GCA_947624045.1 uncultured Bacilli bacterium | reverse complement strand
GGGGGGGGGGTATAATGGTGTTATAAAATAAAGAGAAAGTGGAGTTTAAAAAGAATTACTATGAAAAAAATTAAGTAATATTTTAATATTTTCAATAATAGGAATAATCTTCCTTTTTAGTGTGAGTTATTCTGCTTTAAATAATAATTTAATAGATGGGCTAAATAAAATAATAAATGGAGGTTTTTAAACAATGAAAAAGAAAAACTATGAAAATTACAAAAATCTGAATAAAACTATGAATATAAAAATAATAACTGCCTTTATATTTGGTGCAGTAATATCAATAGCTTCATCTTATGCTTTAGCAGAAACATTAATCAAAAGTTCCGATGTATCGTATGTAGATAACTCTAAATTAGGAGCAACCAATGTCCAAGCAGCAATAGATGGGACATGCACAAAGTTTAGCAATGATTTGCAGAGTTTCTTATTAAAGGTATACCCAGTAGGAAGTATTTACATAAGTTATAACAGTACTAATCCAGGAACCCTATTTGGAGGAACATGGGAAAATTATGGAAATGGAAGAGTTTTAAAAGGAATAAATATTGGAACAGCAGGAACAACAGGTGGAAGTGAAACGGTAACTTTATCGATGTCTAATATACCAGCCCATACCCACGATATAAGTCATACCCATACAACACCTCAAACAAATACCACGACATTGTCTTTAACAGCACAGAGTAATGGTGGACACAGTCATACTATAGGTACACAACCTGATGAAAGTATAGTTTATGATCATGTCCAAGACGTCTTTCATATGGCAACTAATTATACAAGGACTTGGTATTTTAATGGTACTGGCTATGGTCAAGGTTCCACTTCTACAGAAGGAGCTCACACTCATAGTGTTACAGGAAGTGTTACTGTCCCAACCATGATAACAAATAGTATTAGTACATCAACGTCAGGTTCAGCAGGTTCATCTAACCCAACCGCAATAAATGTTCAGGATCCCTACATAACTGTATATATGTGGCGAAGAACTAAATAATAATTTACAATTAAAATTGTGGAAAAAAACCACAGTTTTTTTATTGACAAAATATGACGGGGGGGGGGGTATAATAATGTTATAAAATAAAGAAAAAGTGGAGTTTAAATAGAATTACTATGAAAAAAATTAAGTAAGATTTTAATATTTTAAGTATAATCTTTCTTTTTAGTGTAAGTTATTCTACTTTAAATTCTAATAAATGAACTAAATAAAATAATGGGAGGTTTTAATAATGAGAAACAAGATAGATAAAAAGGTATTATTTAGTATAATAATTGGTATAATTTTATCATTATTGACAAATGTAGTAGCAGAAACATTAATCAAAAGTTCCGATGTATCTTATGTAGATAACTCTAAATTAGGTGCAACCAATGTTCAAGCCGCAATTGATGGAACCTGTACGAAGTTTAGTAATGATTTACAGAGTTTCTTATTAAAGGTATACCCAGTAGGAAGTATTTATATAAGTTATAATAATACCAATCCAGGAACACTATTTGGAGGAACATGGGAAAACTATGGAAATGGAAGAGTCTTAAAAGGAATAAATAGTGGAACAGCAGGAACAACAGGAGGTTCTTCAACAGTAACTTTATCAATGTCTAATATACCAGCCCATACTCATGACATAAGTCACACTCATACTACAAAAGAAGCTAGTATCACTGATGTTACGGTGAGTAACCCATCTTTAATAGGATATATTACTTTTCATCAAACAGCTATAGGAACTAATGTTAGTGCTGTTTCTGGTAATATTATGAGTTCTAATTATGTAAGTAAAACTTGGAGAGATGGTGGAACACTTAATCCTGGTACTGAATCAGTTGGTCAAATAAAAATAGATACAAGTCATACTCATACTGTAACAGCAACTGTTCCATCTTTATCGACTAATTCAATAAGTACATCGACGTCAGGTTCAGCAGGTTCATCTAACCCAACCGCAATAAATGTTCAGGATCCCTACATAACCGTTTATATGTGGCGAAGAACTAAATAAATCTTTTTGTTCTAGACTTTATTTGTTTTGTTTGTTATACTATCACTTGCTTGAGGGTGAAACTATGGAATTAGAAAATAAAGAATTATGCAAACAATGTGGTGGCTATTGTTGTAAAAAGAGTGGCTGTGATTATTTTGTTGAGGACTTTGCTGATTTATCTTACAAAGGCTTATTAAATGTTTTAGCTGAGGGGAATATTTCTATTGTTGCTTTATTAAAATTCTCTAAATTGAAAACTGGTAAACTTACTTTTACACCAATACTTTATTTAAGAGCTAGAAATGAAGGAAGAGATGTAGTAGACTTAGTATCTATTAAGAAATCATGCAGTCTTCTAAAAGAAGATGGCTGTAGTTATGATTTAGCCAACAGACCAAGTGGTGGGGTTAATTTAATTCCAACTGGTGATAAATATAAATGTTATCCTAAAGAAGATGCTTTGTCAGCTATTTTAAAATGGGAAAGTTATCAAAAAGTTTTAAGTCGAATAGTTAAAAGATACACTGGAGTAAGTGTCGATGAAAAAATTAGACAAGATGTTTACAATTTATTTGTAGAATTTTTAAATAGTGAATTAGAAAAAGTTCCAATAGAAGAAAAATATGATGTGTTAGGAATGATGGAGTCATTACTAATCATTTTTCCAAAAGAAGTTGAAAAAGCGACTAATGATGTTAAAAATAAAAAATGTAAAAAGTTAGTAAAACAATCTTAGAAGTAGCTATTGGTAGTTGCTTTTTTCTTGATTATTTCTAGAAAATGTGCTATAATATGTAACAATTTAAGGGG
>CANQIL010000078.1 GCA_947624045.1 uncultured Bacilli bacterium | reverse complement strand
ATGAAGCTGAATTAGTTCATAAGCCATAAATATTGAGCTAGGTCCTGCTCCAACTACAATAACATCATATTTTTCTTTCATATTTTTACTCCTATTGCTATATTTAAATTTTATTTAACATTTGTATTTTGTATATATTAGTTTCCTGTACTTCTGTATTTCTTTAGTGCCAAGTCCCAAACTTTAATTGCTATGAACCATAAAATAATTGCAACTATTGGTGAAAGATACATCATATATGTATTTATTCCTAAATAACATGCTGTAGGGTAATATGCAACAAAAGCAAATGGAAGTATTACTGTAATTATAAATTTTATAAATCCATTATATATGTTAATAGGGTACTCTGTAAAGGTATATACCTTAAAAAATGTCCAAATTACTTCATTTGAACGATATGTCCAAAAAGAACTAATACTAAATATAGTACAAATAGCCCCAATAATTGCAGCTCCTACGATTCCAAAAAATATAATTTGTAAAACTAAGCCTATTGTTACTTGTATTTGCAATTTATTAAGCATTATTATTGTAATAATAATTCCAAGCATTCCATACCCAAAAGATGTTACTTCTTTTGAACCTGCTATAATTGATATTAGTGGGTGTACTGGTCTTAGTAAAAATTTGTCAAATTCTCCTCTTCTTATATACTTTGGTCCTATGTCATATAAAGCATCAAATGCAAAGTCTGCAATTCCAACTGATATCATTGTAACTCCATATAGTAGCAAAACTTGATTAAAATTCCATCCTGCTAAATTTTCTGTATTTTGGAATGTAATCCATATAAAAATAAGTTCTACTAATTGTGTTAAAATCTGCGAAAACATTCCTACAATACAGTCTAATCTGTAAACCATCATTTCTTTAAATGATGCTAGCATTAAAGAAAAATAAATATTAATGTTATGCAATATCTTTACCATTTTATCCTCCGTTTACTGTTACTTTTTTTACAGCATGTTTGAAAAATGCTTTTGCAATTATGTATAATAAAATTATCCATATAATTTGCTTTATTATTAAAATCCAAATAGTATCTAATTCAATTTGCCCTAAATAGAGATAAACTGGTGTATAAACTATTTCTTTAAATGGCAATAAATTTGCTATTTGCTGGAACCAATTAGGAAATAGCGTAAGCGGTGCTATCATTCCAGAAAAAATAGAAATAATTGCATCTTTTAAAATCTCCATTCCCCATATAGAATTTGTATAAAATCCTATAATTCCTATAATTAATTGAAAAAAATATAATATAGGTATTTCAAGTATAATTAGTAAAATTGCAAATAGTAAATTTAAAATGCTAGCCGGTGCAACCATTTTCCAAAGTATACTGCAAATTATTAATATTGCAGTTCCAACAACTAGTGCAAATCTTAACTCTCCAATATAAATTCCAAAATAATATTTAAAATATGAAATTGGACTTAATAGCTCTTTTTGAATTTGTCCATTTCTAATAGAATATGCTATGTCTTCATTAATTGTCCATGTAGCAATTGGCGCTAAAGAAACAATTAATATATAATAAGTAACCATTTGCTCTATACTTAAGCCACCAGAATTACCTGTTTGGTTATAAATAGCTTGCCAGACGAAAATATAAACCACTACTTGTACAAGTCTATTTAATGTAAATAAGAAAAAGTTGGATTTATACATTTTATATTCTTTTCTATGCATTGAAGACAATGCTATTAATTTACTTAGCATACTTTTTCTCCTTTGTATATTTGTTTTAATATGTCTTCTAGTTCTGGCTGGCTTGTATTCATATCATCAATGTTGCAATAATTTGATAGTTTTTGCATTATTTGCATTATATTAATTCTTTCATGTGAAAATTGAATTTTTAAGCTTTTATCGTCTTCTTCAATAATACTAAATTCTAAATTTGGAATTTCAGCTATTAACTCTACTTTTTTATGGCTTATTTTAAAGCTTGCCATCATTTCTTTGCCATATTGCTCTTTAAAAGCATCTTTTGGTCCATCATAAATTATTTTTCCTTTATCTAGTAAAATAATTCTATTGCAAACATCTTCAATGTCTTTTAAGTCATGTGTTGTTAAAATAACAGTAGTATTTTTTTGTTTATTTATATCTTTTATAAACTGGCGAATTCTTTCTTTTACTAAAACATCAAGGCCTATTGTTGGCTCATCTAAGTAAACAATTTTAGGATTATGCAAAAATGTAAGTGCTATTTCACATCTCATTTTTTGCCCAAGGCTTAGGTTTTTTACTTGTTTTTCTAGTAAGTCTTCTAAATCTAAAATTTGAGTAAAATTTTTTAAATTTTGACGGTATTCTCCTTCTGGAATTTCATATAACTTTTTAATTAGTCGAAATGATTCAATAACTGGTAAATCCCACCAAAGTTGTGTTTTTTGGCCGAATACTGCTCCTATTTTTTTATTATTTTCTATTCTACTTTCATAAGGAATTAATCCATCTACCATTACTTTTCCAGATGAAGGTGTTAATAGCCCAGTTAACATTTTAATGGTAGTAGACTTTCCTGCTCCATTTTCTCCAATATAACCAACTAGTTCTCCTTCTTTAACATTAAAGTTTATACTATTTACTGCTGTGTATTCTTTATAATTTGGATGAATTAAGTTTTTAAAATAACCGCATTATGCCATCTCTTTTTTGCATTGTTTTATATATTTTGGTTAAATTCTCTACTTTTATTATTTCATTTGTTTCACTCATAATTTTTCCTTCCGTACATTGATAAGATATTTAAAGTTTATCATTTTATAACTCAAAAAACAAGATACAAAATTTTATATAACTTTTAACAAATTTCATACATC
>CANQIL010000077.1 GCA_947624045.1 uncultured Bacilli bacterium | reverse complement strand
CTAATATAGAAAAACTGATATTTGAAATTATTCCAAGTATCAGTTAATCTTTATAATTTTTAAGCGATTGCCATACTATTTATTAAATGAAAAAGTCTAAGATATAAACCTTAAACTCTTTAATCTTTAACTATTTCATAAGTATCTCTAGCAATCATTAACTCTTCATCTGTACCAAAGACATATACGGGTATTTTAGATTCTTCTTTAGAAATAATTCCCTCAACACCTTTTCTAATTAAAGTTTCTTTATTTTTATCTTCATCTAGTAAAATACCTAATGACTTTAATTTATCAACTATTTCTTTTCTAATGATATCATCATTTTCGCCTACTCCTGCCGTAAAGCAAATAGCATCAACTTCTCCTTCTAGTTTTAAATAGTATTTAGCTATATATTCAGCTATTCTACTAGTATACATTCCTACTCCTAAAAGAGCTTTCTCTTCTTTTTGTTCAAATAACTCATCTATATCTCTTAAATCACTCTTACCAATGATTCCTAATAAGCCACTTTCTTTATTTAATTCATTTTCTATTTGTTCATAAGTAAAGCCTTTTTTCATTAAGTAGCCAATCATTGAGTAATCTATATCACCACTTCTAGTACCCATCATAACTCCAGCATTTGGTGTAAAGCCCATGGTAGTATCAATACATTTTCCCTCTTTAACGGCACTAAGTGAAGCTCCACTTCCTATATGTGCAATTATTAAATTAGCTTTTTTACCAAGCATTTCATTAAATTTCTCCGTAATAAATTTATGACTCATACCATGAAATCCATATTTACGTATACCATAATCTAAATACCATTTATAAGGTACTGGATATAGAAAAGCTTCTTTACTCATTGTTTGATGAAAAGCTGTATCAAAACAAGCAACCATATCTATATTAGGTATATTTTCTTTAAAAGCCTCTATTCCTTTTAAAGCAGCTGGATTATGTAATGGTGCTAAATCAGCTAAATTTTCTATCTCTTCAATTACTTCATCAGTAATTAAAACACTACTAGCATACTTACTTCCTCCATGAACTACTCTATGTCCAACAGCTTCTATTTCATCTAATGAATTAACTATTCCATTTTCAACAAGCTCTTCTAATAGAACTTTAACTGCATCGTTATGGTCTTTTAATTCAACATCTTTTTCTATTTTTTTATCATCATATTTTATACTAAAATTAGACCCCTCAATACCTATTCTATCACAAGCTCCTTTACATATAACTTTCTCTTCTGGCATTTCATACATTCTAAATTTAAGTGTACTAGAACCAGCATTTACTGATAATAATTTCATAATCTTCCTCCTCTAAAGATATCCCTATAATATCAAATTTACTAAATAATTACAACCATTATGCTTAATTATTTTTTAATGTTTTTAAGCATACAGGCTTAAAAGAACAAACATCTACTCCTACATTTATATGCTTATCTTTACTGAATAAATTATTATCATAAATATCTTCTAATCTTTTTTCATGAATATGTCCATGTATATTTATATATCCAAGTGGTATCAATTCATCTAATAAAGGTTTATGCGATAGAATAACTTTATCTTCATCTAATTTTAACGTTTTCTTTATAACTACTATTCCACAGTCTTCATAAGCTTTAGTTGCTAATCTATCGTGATTACCTCTAATTAGATAAATAGTTCCATTAAGCCTTTTAACTATAGACTCTAAGTCTTCTTTAGAGCCAAGTATAAAATCTCCTAAATGATAAACAATATCATCTTTATTAACTACACTATTCCAATTATCAATTATTGCTTCATTCATCTCATTTATATTATCAAATGGTCTAGCACAGTATTTTAAAATATTATCGTGATTAAAATGCGTGTCTGCCGTTACATATATTTTCAAAAATAAATCATCCCTTACTAATTATTTTCTATTTGTTTTGTTTCATTTAATAATTTATCAAAATCTGATACATAGTCTCTATCTTGAATAACTCTATACTTTTCATACTCTGCTTCAGCTTTTTCTACTGCTTCTTTATGAGAAACTTTCCCTTTTCCCTCCAATATATCATAATGAAAAACTCTTAAAGCATTATCAACTTCCTTTTGCCAATCTTCCATATACATAGCAATATTTCTTTCAGCATTATTTTCTGCAATATCTAGAAATAAGTTAACTAAACTATTCATATTTTTAAGTTCTTTTTCTTCTAAATAATTTTTAGCAATACAAACATCTGATTTTAATATTTTCCCATCAGGGGATTTTTCCCAATTTGTAAGACCCATATTTTTCTTTTTAGCATCAACTCTATTATAAACTATTTCCGCAGTGGTATTGCCCGTTATCGCAAAATGGAATTTATTTTGAACTGCTTTATAAAATATCTTAGCTGTTTCACTATCTCTATCATAATCAATCGAGCATTCTGCAAAAATATCCGTAATTTTTTGATAAAACATTCTTTCACTAGCTCTAATTAATTTAATTCTTTCAAGTAATCTTTTAAAATATACTTGGTCATTTTTATTAGCTTTCATAAATCTTTCATCATTTAAAGCAAATCCTTGTACCATGTAATCTTTAATTATTTTATTAGCCCAAGTTCTAAATTTAATAGCTTTTTTAGAATTAACTCTAAAGCCCACAGAAATAATCATATCGAGATTATAATATGGATAGACTCTTTTAACTTTACGATTACCCTCTTTTTGAACTTGTGCAATTTTTGCACAAGTTGAATCTTCACTTAATTCTTCATCTTTGTAGATATTATTGATATGTCTAACAATACCACTTCTATCAATATTAAATAGGGTTGCTAAAGCATCAACACTTAACCAAACATCTTCATTTTCAAGCAATACTTCTACATTTGTATTTCCCTCTTCATCCTTATAAAATAGAATATTTTTTTCGTTACCAATTATTTTATCTTTCATTATTAAACCACCCTTCTAAAAAAAATCAATAACCTCTATTTATACTGTACCAAATATCTAACAAAATGTCTAGTACTTTTTGCATATTTTTTTACACATTCTTATGTCTAACTAGACATAATTTAGTTTATGTCCAACTTTTAGTTATGTCTAACTTTAAAAAAGAAACCTTTAAAATAAAGAGTTTCTTTAAAAAATCCTA
>CANQIL010000076.1 GCA_947624045.1 uncultured Bacilli bacterium | reverse complement strand
TTAAAGGAAATAAATAATAAAATTAATTATTGTCTAGATAATAATACTTTAGATGATTACTGGTTAAAAGAATTTAAAAAATATCAAAACTCTAAAGAATTAACCAAAGATACACTAGACTCTTTAGTAAAAACTATTTATATACATGATAATCTTGATATAACAATTACTTATAAATATGAATAATTGGTCTTTCGGTGTATATTTACGTCTTTCTAATATAAATGATAATTCTAATAGTATTAATAATCAAAGATTAGTAATTAATAATTTTTTAGAAAAGAAACTTGATATAGAAATATATAATATCTATATAGATGAAGGCTTTACAGGAACTAATTTTGATAGACCTGCATTTAAAGCTTTACTTGAAGATATTAAATTAAAAAGAATAAATGGTGTTATAGTAAAAGATTTATCTAGGTTTGGTAGAAATTATATTAGTGTAGGTACTTATATAGATGAGTTTTTTCCAGCTAATAATATTAGATTTATTTCTATAAATGATAATATTGATACTTTGAATACTCTTAATCATAATGAAAATATTACTACGTCTTTTAAAAATATAATAAATGAATTATATGTAAAAGATATATCTGATAAAGTAAAAGCAACCATATCTTATAAAAAAGCAACAGGAAAATTAATATCTGGAAATACTCCTTATGGTTATATGATTAATCCAAATAATAAGTATCAATTAGTAATAGATCATAATGTGAAAGATATTGTTCTTTTAATCTTTTCTTTATATATAAAGGGCTATGGTATAAATAAAATAGTAAAAGAACTTAATAAAAGAAATATAGTATCTCCTGCTAAATATAAAGATATTAATTTAGGCAAAAAGAATATTTATTGGACAAATACTACTGTACATAATATTTTAACTAATGATGTATATTGTGGTAATTTAGAAGAATTTACAAATGTTCATGAAGCTATTATTTCAAATGAAGTTTTTAATAAAGTTCAGTATCTTTTAAAAGAAAGGAACACTTCTAAAAATAATACTAATCATAAGTATTTATTTTCTGGTTTTATTAGATGTGCTTCTTGTAAAGCTTTTATGCTTATTAAAAAAAGTAATACAGTTAATCATGAAATATATTGTTCAACATATAAGCGTATTAATGAAGAACTTTGTAGTCCCCATTATATTACTTCTTTAGCCTTAGAAAATTTAGTTTCTATTGAGATAAGGAAAAGAATAAAAGAAATTATTTTTCTAAAAAAGAGATTGGAAAATATAAAAAAATATTTAATGAAAAATAATGTTTTGGAAGCGTTTAATTACTCTAAAGATAATTTAAAGAAGTTTATTTTTAATGGAAATATAAAGAAAAAAGATTTATATGAGAAATGGAAATTAAAAATAATTAATTATAATAAATATTTAGAATGGATTAAATTTTTAAATAGATATATTTATGTAGTTAATGCATTAAAGGAAGTTTGTTTGCAGCTTTCTAGTAATATTTCTAGTAATTTAGAAAATATTAAGTATTTAAAAAAATTAGTAAAATATAAAGATAAAGCTTTAAGTAAGGAGATGTTAAATTTATTTATTGAAGTTATATATATTGAAGAAAAACAAAAGCTAAATATTATATATAAGGATGAAGACAAAGTCTTAAAAATAAAAGAATTTGTTGAAGAATTTTTCAGTGAACAATTATAAAGTTGGTGCTTATTTAAGAATATCGCAAAATGATAGTACCAATGAAAGTAATAGTATTTCTAATCAAAGAAAATTGATAAGAAAGTATATAAAAGATAAGAAAGATTTTATTAATATAAAGTTTTATATAGATGATGGTTATACTGGAACTAATTTTGATAGACCAAGTTTTAGGAAGTTATACAAAGATATAATAACTAGTAAGATAGATGTTGTTATTGTAAAGGATCTATCTCGTCTTGGTAGAAATTATTTACAGTTAGGAAAGTACTTAGAAGAATTTTCTTCCTATAATATAAGACTTATCTCTATAAATGATAATATTGATACAATTAATGATAATAAAAATAATAGTATTTTAATTCCAATCAAAAATATTTTGAATGATACTTATACCAAAGATATTTCAACTAAAATAAAAACAGCTTTGAAAGTAAAAAAGCAAAATGGGGAGTTTGTTAGTGCCTTTGCTCCTTATGGGTATAAAAAAGATATTAATGATAAACATAGATTAGTCATTGATGATAATGTAAGTAGTGTTGTTAAAAGCATTTTTACCCTAGCACTAAAGGACTATAACTTTTCCCAAATAGCGAAAATATTAAATGAAGAAAATGCATTATCACCCCTTGCTTATAAAAAGAATGTTTTGCAGTGTAGAATTTCTTCTAATTCTAAAAATGACAAAGTTTTATGGAATCAAGCAGCTGTATCTAGAATATTACAAAATGAAATATACTGTGGTACATTGATTCAGAAAAATAATAATGAAGAAATAGTAATAAGAAATAATCACCCTTTTATTATTGAAGAAAATTTGTTTTTAGCAGTTCAAAAGAAATGCTTTAGTAGTAAATGTAGAAGTTACAATAAAAAATTATTATTTAGTGGCTTTTTAAAATGTAGTAAGTGTAATAAAGCTATGGTAAGATACCCTTCTAAAGATAATTATATTTATTATTGTAGTACTTATCGTAAATCAAATAGAAAAAAGTGTGAAAGAATTAGCACTGATGGTAACTTATTAGAAAAAGTGGTGTTTGCTAAGATAAAAGAAAGAATAGATATCTCGGAAGTATTGAAAGAAAAAATAATAAATGCCTCTAACTCCAAAGATAAATGGCAAGAGGAATTACAAAATAATATGCTAGAGTTTTATAAAAAGAAGTTAAAAGAAAAAAGTTATGTAAAAAAACAACTTTTAAAAGATTATGAAGAAAAGATTCTTGTAAAAGATGAGTATCTTTTCTATCTAAATGAATTTTCTATAGAAATTAGTAGTATTGAACAAAAGATAAATCTATTATGTAATTCTAAATACTTTGAGTGGATTGATTTATTTTTAAAATATAAAAATGAAAGTAATATCTCTAAAGAAATGCTAAATGACTTAGTTGATTGCATATATGTTTTTAAGAATAAGGACATTGAAGTTATATTTAAATATGATGATAGATTTACTGAATTAAGTAGTTTCATTTTA
>CANQIL010000075.1 GCA_947624045.1 uncultured Bacilli bacterium | reverse complement strand
TTCAATATTTTCTTTCATTTTTACC
This sequence comes from uncultured Bacilli bacterium, assembly GCA_947624045.1. Taxonomy (GTDB): domain Bacteria; phylum Bacillota_I; class Bacilli_A; order RF39; family UBA660; genus CANRGD01. The sequence continues at coordinate 3,188 of CANQIL010000075.1, read as the reverse complement.
TCCATATAAAAAACTGTGTTTTGTAATTTACACAGTTAATTATATAAGGTCACTCTACCATTTTTCTTATTTATGTTTTATAATATTTATAGACATATAGGTAGTTGGGAGTTGTAATAATGAAAAAAATGTTTATTTTCCTTTTAAGTTTAGTTTTATTAGTTTCTTTTACTGGTTGTTCTAAAGATAGTGATGCTTTGAAATTTAAAAAGGAATATGAAGATTTAAATAATACAGAAAATGGTAATCATAAAATTAGAGCTGTTTCTATATCTAAAGATAATCCTATTATCTATAAAAGTGCAAATGATATAGTTGAAATGATTGATAATGATGAAACTTTTGTTGTTTATTTTGGTTTTCCAAAATGTCCTTGGTGTAGAAGTATGCTTGAAGTTATGTTAAAAGTAGCTAAGGATAATAAAATATCAAAAATTTATTATGTAAATGTTTATGATATTAGGGATACTAAAGAAATAAATGAAGATGGCGAAGTAGAAACAACTAAAGAAGGAAGTAAAGGATATTATAAATTATTAGAAAAACTTGATAGTTTATTAGATGATTATACATTAACTAATGAAAATGAAGAAGAAGTTTCTGCTGGAGAAAAAAGAATTTATGCTCCAAATGTAGTAGCAGTTGTGAATGGAAAACCTACTAAATTAACAGAAGGAATTAGTGAAAAACAAGAAGACCCTTATGGAGAGTTAACTGATGAAATGAAAGATGATATGTATGAGCAATTAGAATGTGTATTTAAATGCTTAAATGAAAAAAATACTTGTACAAAGAGTGGGTGCTAAGAAGTTTAAGACTTCTTTTCTTTTTCATAAAGATTCATCTATTTATATATATTTAAATAGGTGATAAAATGCAAATACAAGCAAGTGAAAAATATCCAGAAATTAGAGTAGAAAAGAAAAATAGCTTTTATGCAGAACTTTTATTAAATGATTATGCTGGTATAACAGGAGAATTGAGTGCTATAACATTATATAGTTTTCAAAATTTTTCATTATTTGATAAGTATCCTAAAATAGCTCATAACTTGATACAAATAGCTAAAGTTGAAATGAGGCATCTAGAACTTTTAGGAAAAACAATTAATTTATTAGGAGTAAAACCTTGTTATGTATTTAGGGAACAAGAAAAATATCCTTATAAATATTGGAGTAGTAATTTAGTAAACTATGATACTAATATTTATGAGCTTCTTAAATATGATATTATTTCTGAAGAAAAAGCTATTTTTAATTATCAGTATCATTTATCTTTAATTAATGATAAATATATAAGAAAACTACTTGAAAGAATAATTATAGATGAAAAGATACATATTAGGTGTTTTCAAAGTATGTTAAAAGATTTTTGTTCTTTATAATTAGCAATTTGTTGGTATAATTATATTATGAGTTGGTAAACAATAATAAAGAAAAGAGGAAGTTTATGTACGATATAATAATAATTGGAGCTGGACCAGCTGGATTGACAGCTGCTTTATATGCATTAAGAGCTAATAAAAAAATATTAATATTAGAAGCTAAAGCTTATGGGGGACAAATAGTAGCTGCTCATAAAATAGAGAATTATCCAGCTATAGAAAATATTTCAGGAGTTGACTTTGCTGATAATTTATATAAGCAAGTTGAAAAACTAGGAGCAGAAATAAAGTATGAAACTGTTTTAAAGATAAATGAAGAAAGAAGCGTTTTTACTGATAAAAATACTTATCAAGCTAAAGCTATTATTATTGCGACGGGAGCTAAGAATAGACGTTTAGGTCTTTTAGAAGAACAGAAATTTGTAGGAAAAGGCTTATCTTATTGTGCTAGTTGTGATGGTAATTTTTATAAAGATAAAGATGTTGCGGTTATAGGGGGAGGTAATACAGCTTTAGAAGATGCTCTTTATTTAGCTAATATTGCTAGAAAAGTTTATTTGATTCATAGAAGAGATGTTTTTAGAGGAGAGGAAGCTTACTATAAAAAGCTTAAAGAGTTAGATAATGTTTCTTTTATGTTAAATTCTAATTGTGTAAAAATAGATGGTGATGAAAGAATCGAAAGTATTACTATAAAAGATAAAGATGAAAATTTGTCAGAATTAAAAATAGATGGCTTATTTATTGCAGTAGGGCAAGAACCATCTAATGAAATATTTGCTGATGTTATAGATGTTGATGATAAAGGCTATATAATTGCTCATGATGATGTATGTACTAGTAAAGATAAAATCTATGTAGCAGGAGATGCTAGAGTAAAAACACTTCGCCAGTTAACAACAGCTGTTGCGGATGGCTCTTTAGCAGCAGTTATGGCTATAAAAGAAATAAGTAAATAAAAAGACTATCTAGTGGTAGTCATTTTACTTTTTATAATGATTTTTCTTTTGCATAATTCATTTTTCTTTTTTCTATAGTACGATAAAAATCATCATATTTTTCTTTTTCTGCTTCATAGGCTAAACTTGCTTGATTAGCATCCTTAAAATCAATAGAAAAGCCGATTGCATTTTTTACGTATTGGGGAGATGTTCCAATTAATTCTTTAACTTCCTCATCATCACTTCTTTGATAAACTTCTAAAAGTTCTTGAGTAACAGTATCTTCTTCTGTATAAGGGATGGGAGCATAATTAGACATCTCTTTAGCCGCTGTTATAATTGAGGCGACAACTTCACTATCTGCAATATTAGCATCTTCTTTCTTTAAAAATAATTCTTTTGATTTGCTAAGTAAATAAAGATTATAATTCATATTTTTATTTTCCTTTCTTTTTATATTTATCTCTATTACTATAATAACATATTTATTTATATTTAACAATTTTTCATCAATTTTTAAGCTTTAAATTGATAATGCATGTAACGTATATAATAATAAATTTATGAAAAACAATTTTTTAAAGTGCAATTTTTAAATTTTAAAGTGCAAATATTGCACTTTAAACGTTGTGAGATTAGCAAATGATGAATTGCTTAAATACTAGATATTTTTTAGATGCATTTAAGATTGGTAAATCTGAAAGTGAAAATATTAGAGAGAATAGTTTGAAAAATTTGTAAATGAAAATACTGCATAAAAATGCAATATTGTGTTGTAGTAGTATTAAGAAAGGGTGCGCCAGTTCGGTGCTTAACATATAGTTGGTGGAATCCCAACATGGTAATTCCTAGCCAGAAGCCAT
>CANQIL010000074.1 GCA_947624045.1 uncultured Bacilli bacterium | reverse complement strand
GCAAAAAAAATTGGTAAAAAAATAAGAATAATATTAAAAAATGATTTAGAAAAATTTTTAATAAATTTTATGAGAAAGAAAATGTTATATAATATGACACAACTTAAAATGGGAAAAGTATTTTATGTATATGAATCAAAGAAAATTTAAAAAATTTTAAAAAGCGATAAGTTGTAAATTTAACAATTTAAGTTTTTTTTCAAATATATTGTATTATATAAGGAATTTTTGAGTAAAGCAGTTTTAGAATGAGGGGGATTATATGACTTCAAATATAGATCAATCATTGTTAAACGGTAAAGTATATTTTGCAAAAAACGATTATATAAAAGCAAAACATTATTTTGAAATTTCTCTAACAAATGAACAATTGAAACTCAAAAGATTACAAGGAGTATAAAAAGATGATTAATAAAGAAAATTTAAATAAATTATATAAAGATGTTTTAGAAGGTGTTGAATTAACAACTAAAGAATTAAATAGTTTCGGTTTTAATTCTAAAGATTTAAATGATTTAATTGAACAAGGTAGTATTATTAGGGTAAAAAGAGGATTATATGCTTTAAAATCAGTTGATGAATTATTCTATTATGGTAAGCAATTAATCGCTCAAAAAGAATATGATAAAGCTACTCAATGTTTCCAAAAATGTTTTGAAATAGATCCAACACATACAGGAGTATGGTTTCAACTATTTTTAAGATGTATTCAAAATAAAGATTATGAGAAAGCGTTTGAATATTTTGACATTTTCTATAATAGTCAAAATGAGTTTTATAATGCTGATAGTAATTTTTATTTATATTTGCTTAGTATGATTACACCACTTCCAGAAAATTATAGAGAATATGCTAGATTTTTAAAATTAGAAGATTTTGGAGTTGATTTTAAGGATAGATATGCGAATGTTTATTTACAAAGTAAGGTAAGATTATCTGCTCTAAATCAAAGATTTACTTTAGCTGCTAAACAATTAAATGAAGCGATACAAGAAAAAGGAAGTTTAAGTGTTCAAGATATAATTATTGAAACATTACTTGCTCAAGCTATTGAAGTTCAAATTCAAAATAGAAATAATGTAATTAATTTAATTAAGCAAAAGAAATTTGAAGATATAATTGAGTTTTATAAAAAAATGGAATTTTCTCATCATTTAAGTATATCAGATAGTTATGCATTTATTCTAGCAAATGAATTATTAAATATTATTAATACTAAAAATATTCCAGAAAAAATGGTATTTAGTTCAGATAATATGTTTGAAGCGATAGCTGGTAAAAATTATGAACTTGCTTTATCGTTGTCTACTGCAAGAAATCAAAAATATAATATTAAAAAAGATAATAATTACCTTTCCCTTTTACTCGATGAAATAGTTAGTAAATGTAGAGAATTAAGTGGCAGTGTTAGACAAGAACAAAAGATAACACCTGTTACTATTGTAGAAAAAACGCCTAAACCATCTGAAGAGTCTAGTGTTATTGAACATAAATCATCATTAAATGTTGTAACATCATCATTTGCAGATATTATTAAATTTTTAATGAATGGTGATTTAGACAATTCTTTTAGAACATTAAGATCCTATTTAACAAGTTTAAACAAAAGCGATTATGAATTTTTAATTATTGATCTCATTAAAATAAGTCTATTGGAAAAAGATATAGCTTTCGCTAAACCAATGACAGCTTTAACTTTAATTAGTAGAGAAAATTATTCCTTTGATATTTCCACTTATATTCAAGAGTTTTATATTAAGTTATCTCAAAACAGATTTGAAGAAGCAAGAATTTATTTAGATATAATTTCAAAAGGAAATAAACTTGGTCAAGATTGTGTTATTACTAATGGTTTATATCAAGTTTTAGAGTCATTAGAAAGAATGTTAAATTATAAGAGAAATAATACTGTATTAAATACTGTAGATGAAACTTTAGAAAATAGTCAAAAAAGTCCGATAGAAAACTTTCAACAACAAATAAATTATAATGAATCACAGGAACAACCAATAGAAGTAATGCTTCCCAAAAAACAAGTAAAAGTTCAATCTAAACCAATTCAAAAAGAAGATATAACGCAGGAAAAAAGAAACTCAGAAAAAAAATTTATGGATAAAAAATATGAAGAATTATTAGATAAAAAAGGTGTTATTTTATTAAAACCAATGGCTAATGATAAGATAGATAGAATACTTGAAATGGTTGAAAACTATCAAGATATGGTAGCTTTTGTAATCGATGAAGGAAATAAACACCAAATAGTTTTAAGGTATAAACCAACAATTAATGAATATGTTGATACTAATAATCTTTTAAAATTAGGAGATCAAGCATATGAAGAAGAAAATTATGATGAATGTATAGCAAATTATTCACAATTACTTCAAATAAAGACTAACCCAAAATCAAGAATTTATTCAAAATTAGGACTAGCATATATGAAAAAAAGACAAATTCCTTTAGCAATAGATTATTTAAGAATAGCAACTAATCTATCTAAAACAGAAAATTCAATTTATGATTTTACTGAATTGATTGCTGATTTAAAAGGTAAAATGTCAAGTGAAGATCGAAAACCTATTTTTAGAATGACTCAAAAAGATTTTGATTATAGTGATGTAAATGATTATTACGGAATCGATAATTTTGATGAAATAAATGCTTTTATTAATGAGTCAGAATCAGATGTAGAAACTGCTTGTGAACAATTAGGCTTATCTTTTGAAGAAATTGATATTATCAAACTTATTTATGCCAGAGAATTTTATTTTCAAGAAAAATATGAAAAAGGTGATAAATTTCTTAAATCAGTTGAGAAAAGTAAAAATAAAACCAAATATACAAAGGAAATTTTTGAAGAAGTAAGAAAAAATAAAAGGTTTTATCATAATCACAAAAAGGAAAATAATATAGAACTAGTTTTAACATTATCTCCTAAAAAATAAGCTCAAAGCAAAGAACTTTCTTGCATTAGAAGAAAGAATGAAAATAATAAAAAAATAGATAATATAAGAGTTATCCTTCAAGAAGTGTAGAAAAGAAAATATTAATAAAAAAGAAGTTTAATTAAAAATGAGTAAAATAATAATTACCCACTTAGCACAATATCCCATATACAAAAGGAAATATGAATTGTCACTTATGTGTCAAAACTTAAATTTTATAAAGGAGCTAATTATGATTGACAATAAAATAATTAATTATGTAAAAAAATTAGTTAATAAATTAGAAGATTC
>CANQIL010000073.1 GCA_947624045.1 uncultured Bacilli bacterium | reverse complement strand
GGGGAATTTTAAAGTGTCAAAAAAGTGTAAATTTTATACCCCCGCATAAATCTGTACTAAAAATATGCTAACACTCACTTGACAATACCCAATGGGGGGGGGGTATGATATAGTTAGGTAAAAATAGAAACAGTGGAAAAAAGGTGTTTGAATATATGAATAGTAGAAAAACTAAATTAATTATAATAGCTTGTCTTTGTGTAGCAGTCCTAGTCTTATCAATTGGCTATGCTTTGTTATCAGCTAATTTAAATATAAATGGTACAGCTAAAGTAGAATCTAAATGGGATGTAGTTTTTTTAACTGATGAAATTAAGACTGTTTCTACAGGTACAGCTGAATGTAAAATAGGTACAGTTACTGGTACTTCTATAGAGGGTATGAGTGTAGTATTTAATAAACCAGGTGATGCTTGTACTTTTACATTGACTGTTCAAAATACAGGAAATATTCCGGCAAGACTAGTAGATGTAACAGGAAAAAGTTCTAATTTAACTTTTTTAGGCAATTCTAGTGACCAAGATATTTTAAGAAAAAATATCACTTATGAAGTAAATTATGGTAAAAATCCAATAGAAGGAACAACAGATTTTTCTAGTATTTCTGTCTTAAATGAAAAAGATAAGGAAACAGTAACATTAAAAGCAACTTTCTTAAATTCATCAACGGAAATGCCAATAGGAGAAGTAATAATAGGAGGCTTAGATAGAGCTTTTATTTATGAAAGTGTTACTAATATTGAAGATAGTGGCTCAACTACACCTGTAGTTGATGGTATACCAAATCCACCAGAATTAAATGGTGATATGTTACCAGTTTATTATGAAAAAGAAACTGATACGACAGGTACTTGGAAGAAAGCCGATGTAAATAATGAAAATAATAATTGGTATGATTATAGTAAACAAAAGTGGGCCAATGCTGTAACAGTTACTTCTGATGTAAGAGAAGAAATAAAGAAAGCACCAGTTGGTACAGCAATTGATATGACTTCAATAAATACGATGTGGGTCTGGATACCAAGATATTCTTATACAATTAAGAGTGAAAATGGTAAAGACTATTTTGGCAAAGCTAGTTTTGGAAATAATAACCCAACTAGAGAATTACCAGGTGAAATAGATGTCAAGTTTATTTCAAAAGTAACAGAAACAGGAACAGCTCAGTATACAGGAAATACTCCAATCAATTGGAGAACAAATGAAGCCTTTGACTTTGGGGGAGAAAAGCGAAGCGGAATATGGGTAGGAAAATTTGAAACAACAGGAGAGCTAGCTTCAACTAATTTATGCATAAATGAAACATGCGATGTAAGTAAAGTAACAATAAAACCAGGGAATACATCCATTAGAAGCCAAAAAGTAAGTAGTTTATTCTATGCAGCTAGGAGTATGCAAAAAACATATTCTTCAATATATGGATTTGCTTCTAATGGTGATTTACACATAATGAAAAATGATGAGTGGGGAGTTGTAACCTATCTTTCCCAAAGTAAATATGGTAAATATGGTAATTCTGATTACTCTGGAAAATATAAAGAAATATACCAAAACAAATCAAGTAATTATATAACAGGAAGTAGTAATGGAACGCCTGGTCAAGAAAATATAACTGAGCCACAATATTTATATAATAATTTAACATCATTAGGAGAAGATCAAGGTCAAGTTGGACCAGGAGCCTCAACTACAGGAAATATATATGGAATATATGATATGAGTGGTGGCGCTTATGAATATACCATGGGAGTACTTGCTTATTATGGAGATGATTCACCAATGAGCGGGCAATCAACAGCAATAAATTCAGGGTTTAGTGGAAAGAATTATGAAAATACTTATAGTGATTATAAAAATATAGCTTTTCCTAATGAAAGATATTACAATTTATATAAAGTTGCGACTACAAAGGAAGAAATGCCTTCGGTGGCTGATCTGAAGTATTCATTAAAAGCTTGTAATGGTGGTTTATGTTACGGCCATGCTTTATCTGAAACATCAGGTTGGTATGAAGATAAAAATGGATTTTTACTAAAAAATTATCCATGGTCTGAACATGGCGGACGTTCCGATAATAATGTTAATTCTGGAGTCTTTTACATAGATTTTTGTAGTGGTGCTGGTAGTGGTAGTGGTACTTCTCGCCTCGTCTTAACCCCATAAAAAAGACCTTTTAGTCTATTTCCTTAAATAATCCCTTTGTATAAGCTAAAACTTTTTTGGAATTTCTTTTTCTTAATATATTTTCATATTCATCATTTATATTTTTTTTCGTAATATTCGTTTTTAAAGAGGAGATTTCTTCTCTTTTTTTATCTATTTCTAATGTAACTATTTTTTCATCTAATATATCTTTTAATAAATATCTAGTAAAACATAAAGCAAAACTATTTGCTTCTATTTCTGTTTGAAAATTATTATGATTTTTTTCATAAAATTCATTATCAAATAGATTAATAACACTTTCTCTAAAGAAAATATTATCTTTATCATTATTTCTTTCAACATACTTATTAATAGCCGTATGAGCAAATTCATGAGCTAAAGACCAAGTCTGTCTAACAGCTAATTTAGTAAATTCTTCTTCTGAAATAGCTTTACTCTTAGCATGTTCATAAATATCTTTTGATACTTCAAGTATCATTTTTTGATGATAATAATAAGTGTTGTTATTATAATTATTAGAAAGCTTAATTTTCTCATAAGGCTCATTAAAATAATTCATAAGAAATTTGTAAGTTTCTTGAAATAAAATATTTAAATCATCCAAAGTATACTTTTTCTTATTTAAAAAGCAACTATTAAAATAACTACTAACAGCATCTTTATTAATATAAAGATTATTAATAAATCTAAATCTATTTATAAGTAAAAAAGTATCACTACTTCTACAACCTAAATTATTATCAATCGAATCTTTATCTAAGTAATCAATTAAATTATTTAAGTATAAAATCTTTTTCTTTTCATTAAAAAATCTTTTATATTCATCTATTTCTAATATTTTTTTAAGTTTTTTTAAGATAGCTTCTTTTTTCCTATTTGATAAATTACAAAACTTTTGATAGTCTCTTTTATTTTCTATTTTAAAAGAATACACAATAACTCCCCCTAAGACTTGTCCTATTATATCATTTTTTCTTAAAAAAAACAATTAATATTGTCGAAAATTAAACATATAATTAATTAGGTGAAAAATATGTCTAAAGAATTATTCCCGAGTTTCGCACTTGTTGAAGTAAAAAATCACCATTTAGCCCAATATTTGTAAGGCTTTATAGTGATTTTTAC
>CANQIL010000072.1 GCA_947624045.1 uncultured Bacilli bacterium | reverse complement strand
ATAAAAATATTAATGCAAATGCCCAAAACATTAAAATGAGGCCTTACAACTGGGTAGATTTTGCAAATTCACTAAAGCAATTTTTAATTTTCAAAGAAGAAAGGAGACACCTTTTTAATAATTCGCAATTTTTAATTTTTTTAAAACTATCAAAATTTGGCAACAAAAATTGACAAAAACTTTTCAAATATCAATTTATTGAACTAAAACAAAACGAGTTGAATGACCAGCATTCGTACCACCGCCTACATTACTAGCATTAAATATTCCTGCATGATCATTATTAAAGCGTCCACCACGAACGAGCCACATATTTTCACTAGTTGCACTCACATTTGGTAATCTAGTATAGTCATTATACCAACCATATTCTCCTCCATCTATATTTCCATAGGTTTCACTTAAAGCATGTCCATAGCAAACTATACCATTACATGCTGTCGCGGCATTTTTACTAAACGAATCTGAAGTTAAATCTTTCGTTTTATATAAATTATAGTATTTCTCACTAGGAAATTCGGCACCATCAGAACATATTGTCCCATCAGTAGCCCTGCCATTAAAACCACTATCGCATTTTGGCCTAGCTACAATAGGCCCATCATCATCTCCAATAAGAGCCATAACCCTTTCATAACCGCCACCGTTCATATCATAAATTCCGTAAACTGTTCCTGTTGTACTTGCTCCTGGTCCAGCTAGACCTCTTCCCTCTCCCAGTAATGTCATATTATTATAGCGATATTCACCACCATCTATTCCTATTGTATCTCCATTACTTCTTCCAGCTTTATAGTCTGGATTACTATTAACATATATTTTTTTATTTATTCCAGTATATAAAGTATTTCCAAATTTTCCATATCTGCTTTGTGAAAGATAGGCTACTGCTCCCCACTCATCATTCTTTATCATGTGTAAATCACCATTATATTTATCGAAGCCAAAATTAGATGAACTATAACCAACTTGCATACTTCTCGCCATATAGAAAAAATTAGCATTCGATTTATTAGTAATTATTGTATTTCCAGGTCTTGAAGTAACACTACTAACATCACAATCAGTGTCAACACATATCCCACTACACTTACCTGCTATTTCAAATTTAGTTATCCACATACCTACATTGTTAGAGTTATCAAAATTAAAAGCTTCATTTGTTCGCCAATTTGTTATAGCACTTCCTGTATATTGTGCTTTCCCTTTCTCATTCAAAGAAGTATTTATAAATTTTACATCTATTTCTCCTGGTAATTCTCTTGTAGGATTATTATTTTCAAAACTTGCCTTTCCATAATAATTTTTACTATCTTCGCTTTTTATTGTATAAGAATATCTTGGTACCCAAACCCACATCATACTCATATCATTTTCAGGTATTGTTGTTCCAATTGAGGCATCATCATAAATACTATGAGAAGTAATAGGTTCACTAAAATCATAATATAATAATGGTTTAGTATCTCCTAATGTAACTTCATCACTATAATGTGTTAATATTTCTTCATCACTCAAAGCTTCATCAAAAATTAAGGCATCACTTATAAAAATTTTAGAATGACTAGTAACACCACTTGATGATGGATTGCCTCCGATTGCAAAGTCAACTGAAGAATTAAAAGTCACTTTTTCTCCTATTTCCCAAGTTGCTTTTACACCATTTAAATAAACATTTATATTATTTCCATCATATGATCCTACTAAAGTAAAATAGTCAACATTGTTTAAATTCTGCCTCATAGCTACACCATGATAACTTGCTATTTCATCATCATACAAATTAAATTCAACCATATTCGATTCAATACGCAAACCTCCACCACCAATTTTTTCCCAATTTCCGAATACATCACCTAATTTTGAAAAATCTGCTAATCTAAATCTTAAAACCATTGTTATTTGATTTTTTTCTTTGAAATTATAATCCTTTAATCCACAATTTATATAATCACTAACTCCATTAAAGTAAGCTTCATCATTTTCTTGACGCATTCCCCTATAAACAATTCCATCATTTTTATTTTCAGATAAATCTTTAATTTTTAAATTGTGGTTTACTGTGACAGCATTAGCCCACTTTTGTGTCTTATAATCATACCAGTTATTATCAATATTATTTATATCAGCTTTTCTCCAGATTCCTTCAGTATCACTTGTTGCTTCATAATAGACTGGTATCATATCTCCATTCAATACTGGGGCATTTGGGGTAGTATTTTCTATTAAAATATTCCCATCAATATTTTTTATCTCTAACTTACCAGCATCTAAAACATAATCGTTTGTAGATACATTGCCCGCTGTAACTAAAACTTCTTCTACTTCAGTACCTAGATTTTGGGAATAAGCTTCTCCTTTTATTATTTCTTTTATATAATTACTTGTATTATTAAAACCACTATAAGTAATTGTATAAATTGGTTCAAAATCTAATTTTAATCTTATATTTTGGATTCCTTTAAAACTTGTATTAGCTTTTAAGACTATGCTAAATTCTTTAACCATTCCTGTTTTAGAATTACCTTTTGTATCAACTAACTTTGTTTTTAACGTATAATCTTTTATTTCATAAGTAGATGGAAGTCCTTCTATTTTTAAAATACCCATTTCTACATCAGAATAATTTGTTACTTCTATTTTATAAGTAATTGTTGAAGTATCACTTCCCATATTAAAGCCTATAATAACTTCATCTTTAGAAAAATTGGGAGAAAAAGACTCTACTGTATTACTAACACTATCTAGTCTAACATTAGTAATTCTAATATCTGCTTCTGCCCTATAAATTAAATCTCCACTTATATTTAATTCTTTATTCAAAACAGAATAGCCCACACTCATAAATATTACAATTACTACAATACAAAAAAGTAACATTTTATTTATATTTTGCCTCATAAAATCACCCCAAAATAGCAATAGTAAGCAATTTCAGTATAGTAATATTTTATTACTATCTTTAGAAACAAAATAACACATATAATAGTAATTGTCAATTACTATTATATACTTTTTATAGTAATTATTTGTTACTTTTGTTATGAGGTGACATAAAATTATGAAAATAATCGCAAATAACTATGAACCAAAAGAAGTCTTCAAAATCATTAGAGAATGGTCTGAACTAACACAAGAAGAATTTGCTAAAGAACTAGGATATAAAAACTATCATGCAGTCAAACAAATAGAAAGAGGTGTCAATAGTTATACATTTCAAACTTTAATGAAAATTGCTAAAAAGCACAATTTAACAATAACTATAGAAAAAAAGAAATAACTTTTATTAAAATTTTATCCACAAAAACTGTTGAAAAAAACTATTAGCACTTTCTTACTAATAGTTTTTTATTCCTTAAATTCTA
>CANQIL010000071.1 GCA_947624045.1 uncultured Bacilli bacterium | reverse complement strand
CTAAAAACATGATTAAAACATTTATCTTTAAATAATGGGTAAAATTTTCTAGACATTTAAACAAATCTCCTTTCTGATATCCATTAAAACAAAGAAAAAAATAAAGTGCAAAATACCAATTTTGAAATTTAGGTTAAAATTGGCTAACGAATTTTCAAAATTGGTCTAACGAATTTTCAAAATTGGTCAAAAAAAAGATACCAATTTTCAATTTTGGTATATTTTTTCAATTGACGTAAACTTTACAAATAGTGTAAATCTCACTCTTTAAAATCTATTATAGTTATAATATTTATTTTAATATATCAGCTAAATAAAGTTCATTTTTATTATGTTTTTTATAAGTTTTATATTTCTTTATATTATCAATTAGCTTATTTATATCACATCCACCATAATATTCTTTTAAAAATTCAGAAGTTTGATCATATTTTTTTCCATTATATTTAATATTCTTTTTTGCATATATTTTTGGAGACTGAAACTTTTTCACCTTTTCATAATCTTTTTCTAAACCTTCATTTAATATCATAAGCATTTCTAATTCTGGTTTTGTACAATATTTATATATTTCCTTGTTTGACACAAGATGTTTTAATTCTTTAGGAATTTTTAAGTTATCATTTTGTTTGTCTCCTACTCTATATATTTTAAACGGTAAACCATAGTGTACCAATTCTGATTTAATTGTAGGATTATTTAACTGTCTAATATGATATGGTTTTCGTCCTATTAAATCATCTCTAGTAAAAGAGCAAGCATCAGCGTCTAATAAGCAATTTAATAAAGCTTCTTCGTTTTGACCTTCACACATTAAAAATATTCTCATTACATTAATTCCTTTTTAAAATTCATTAGTGATTCATAACTAACATTTGTATTAAATTCATTATTGTAAAATAGTTTACTTTTGGATAATTCAGAACGAAAATCGTAATTTTTATGTACATTTTCTAAAGTAATGGCTTTATCATACTTGCTTATATAAATATTGTCTTTTCTATTAAATAAATCTAGTATTTCACAATAATGAGTTGTAAAAATTAATGTTGCATTATTTTTATTTACTGATTTATCTTTATAAAGATTTACTAAATTTTCTACTAGAGTTTTATGAAAATGATTTTCTATTTCATCAATTATTAAATCCATTCCCGTTTTTAAAGAATATACTACAAAGGTAAATAATCCAAAACCTTTAGTTGTACCACTAGATAGTATTTCATATAGTTCTGAGCTTGAAACTTCTTTAGCATGCCCGTTAGTAAAAATAATTTTATATTTATTCTCATTTAACATTTTAATATTTTCTAAATGTTCATCAAACATTTTTAATAATGAAGTAATAATTTTTAAATTATTGTTTAAAAGATTATATATATTAAATGAATCTGCATAATCTCTATATATAAAATCATCACTTGGGCAATATATTCCTCTAAGTGTTATATTTTTTAATAATAGATATATTATTGAAGTATCCTCTGGTAATTTTAAATCTGGTATTACTTCTTCATATTTTTCATAATTAAATAATTCTTTTAAGTGACTTTTTTTATATATTCTTTTATATAGTTTTTCATCTTTAAAAAATATTGATGTATTATCTACAGAATTATCATTTTTATATAAATTGGTTAAATATCTGTAAATTACCCCTTCATGATAAAAAGTAATATCTAAACTTATTGGCTTATCAATAAATTTAAAAATTTTTTTTGATGAATTAATCCGAAAATTAGAAAAAATATCATATATTATTGATAATAATTCTACTACTGTAGTTTTTCCAGAAGCATTTTTACCAATTATTCCTATTGTATTAAAGACATATAGCTCATCATCTATTTTTTGTAATTCAAACTCTTTATCAGCTTCTGTTTTGTTTCCTGTTGGAACAAAAGAAATTGTAATATCCTTTTCACATAATTTAAAATTATTAGCTACAATTTTTAATAATTTCATTTTTCATACCTCCTCTATTTATTATATTAATATTATATCATATTTATTACAAAAAAAACATTTTTTTTGTTTTTTTTGTAATAAACTTGCATTATAATATTACATTTTTTTGAAAAAATCAAGTTTTTACAGTTAAAGTTAAAATGCTTTAAAATAATGATATTATTTCAAAAGAATTAACCAATTAAAAAAGTGCTACAAAAACACTTAATTAATATCATATCTTTTAGCTACAATTAATGATAATTTTTTCTATTTTATTTTATAGTAAATATGATAAAGAACTCTTTTTATTCCCTGTTTCTTTTTAATATACTTGTCTAAAGCTTTATAACCATCATTTTTATATATATCAAAGATTTTATTTCTATTATCTGGTTTATTAGAGGCATTATGAAGTTGAGCATTATGTTTTGCAACCTTTTCAAAACTAGTCTCTTTTAAATATATATTTTTACCATATTTATCTATTATTTCCATTCCCTTATCATTATTAAGCAAAACACAAGAAATGCCTATTGTAGGAGCATCAAATTTATCATTTGATTCATTTATCTTCAAAATTATATTCACTACTACAAATCCATGTATTCATAAAATCACTTTCATTAACATTTTAACAAAAATTAATATAAAAGTCATTAATTAATTTCAAGATATCATTATATTAAAAATTAACCAATTAAAAAAGTGTTACAAAACACTTAATTAATATCATATCTTTTAGCTACAATTAATGAGCCAATAAAGAATAAACTAAATATCAATATAATTATAATTAAAATCCACTGCATAATATCCCCACCTGTTATGATATTATATCCAGATTTAATTTTTTTATACAATATATTCGACTAAATAAGACAAATATTTAATCACGATTATATATATCTCTAGTATATACTTTATCTTAAACTTCATTATTTATATTTAAAATTTTAAAGTTTTCTAACAACAAAATTTAATAGTTGTTCTAGTCTTTCACTTTTATCAAAATATACTAATTCTTGATTTTTACTATGATTCCCAGTTCCCTTATCAGCAAAGATAATTCCTTTAGATAATTTATCTTTAATTGTTATTAAATCATAACTCATAGCATTTTTATTATTATTTGTCCAAATTATAAATAAGTCATACTTACAATAATACTTAATTACAAATCTACAATTTTTATTAATTATTGGCGTTTTATTGTACAGTCTTTTACTTTCTCCACCTGTTGCACTAGATATGCTACTTACTTCAAATATTTGACTATCAATATTATTTATTTTACAAAAAGTATCAACGAATTCTTGGATTTCTTCTTTAGCTTTGAACAATGTAATTCACTCCTTTTCTATAAACTATTAAAGTTATTGTACCATGTATACTTTAAAATGTAAATTGATGAAAGAAATATTCATTGGTTTATGATAGAATATTTTTTGTTCT
>CANQIL010000070.1 GCA_947624045.1 uncultured Bacilli bacterium | reverse complement strand
GGGCGATATAGGACTCGAACCTATGACCCCCTGCTTGTAAGGCAGGTGCTCTAACCAACTGAGCTAATCGCCCAAAACAAAACCAGTTGACAGTATTAAATATATCAATTTATAGTATGTTTGTCAAGAAAAAAGTATGTTTTTTTCCATTTTTTTTTGACGTTTTTCTTAATAGTGCCAAAATTTTGCTTACTTTGTGATTAAATAATTAAAATAAACTATCTTTTATCTCCTATTTACTCACTTTCTTTTAATTTCTTTAAACCCTTAAACTGAACATATAAACCAGCTACTGCTAAAAGGATAAAGAATAGGACATAAATAATTTTATTTAGACTAAAATACTTTGCAGTAGCAACACTAACACTATATGCTCCACTTAAAGAAGTTGTAAATACTATCATTGGCTCATATAAGTAAATTCCTAATATGCCTAAAGCTAAACCACCTATAAGTGCCAAGATAATAAAATACCAAGTACTAGGAAGTACTAAGTTTATACCCATAAAACCCATCGCAAAAAGTAATAAAAACCATGAAGCCTTTTGTAATTTAAAACTAAAAAGAGCAAAAACTAAGCCAATACTTATTTGAATTATATACTTTAAAATACTTGACATAGCCATATGTTCAAGAAAGAAAGATGAAATAAAATAACCAATTACAAACCATGACAATACTACAACAATTCTACGTATCTTTAAACCAAATAAGCAAGTTACTCCTCCTGGTAATATATTTAAGAAAAAATTAAATAATTCCATATATACCTCTATTTAAAAAAGAAGCTTTTAGAACTCAATTTGTTCTGCAATATAAGCTTCTAATTCTTCAACTTTTAAAACAATTTGTTCCATAGTATCACGATTTCTTACAGTTACCGTATTATTATTTAAAGTTTCATCATCAACAGTAATAGCAAACGGTGTTCCAATAGCATCTTGCCTACGATATCTTTTTCCTATAGAAGCGGTTTCATCATAAGTAACTGAAAACTTCTTCATTAAATTTGTATAAATTTCTGAAGCTTTTTCTCCATGATACTTTTTATTTAAAGGAAGTATACAAGCTTTATAAGGAGCTAAATAAGGACTAAGTTTTAATACTTCACGTACTTCATTATTTTCTAATTCTTCAACAGTATAAGCATTATCTAAAATAGCTAAAACAAGTCTATCACATCCAACTGTTGATTCAACTATATAAGGAATAAATTTTTCATTAGTATCTGGGTCTAAATATTCTTGCTTTACTGATGAAAATTCTTGATGTCTTGATAAATCATAATCTGTTCTATTATGAGTACCATTTATTTCTCCCCAACCAAAACAAAAATTATATTCAATATCACAAGCTTCTTTTGCATAATGTGCTAATTTTTCATGGTCATGAAAACGTAGTTTTTCTTCACTAATTCCCAAGTCCATAAAATATTTTTTAGCATATTCTTTAAAATAATTATAAAGTTCACTATCCGTACCTTCTTTACAAAAAGTTTGATATTCCATTTGCTCAAACTCTATAGTTCTAAAGGTAAAATTACCTGGAGTTATTTCATTTCTAAAAGCTTTACCTATTTGTCCAATACTAAATGGTAATTTAGCCCGCATAGTTCTTTGAACATTTAAAAAATTAACATATTCACCTTGAGCATTTTCTGGTCGCAAATAAACCTTATTTTTACCATCTTCAATAACACCTCTACGTGTTTCAAACATTAAATTAAATTGTCTTAAATCGGTAAAATCACTTTTTCCACATTTAGGACAAGGTACTTTGTTTTCTTTTATATAGGCCATCATTTCTTCACTAGTCATACCATCAGCTTTAGCATTAGAATCATATTCATCAATTAGATTATCTACACGATATCTTGATTTACAACTTTTACAATCAATTAAAGGGTCAGAAAAACTTGCTACATGTCCACTTGCTTCCCATACTTTAGGGTGCATTAAAATAGCGGCATCTACTTCATAAGCATTTTTTCTTTCTTGAATAAATCTTTTACGCCAACTATCTTTGATATTATTTTTCAATTTTGAACCTAATGGACCATAATCCCAAGTATTTGCAAGTCCTCCATATATTTCACTACCTTGAAAAATAAATCCATATTGTTTACAATAATTTACTAACTTTTCCATTGTTAATTGTTCCATACTAATTATCCTCCTTTATAATTTCAATTATTTTTTCTAAATCACTTTCTATTATCATATAATCAGCTGGCTTAGTATCAATAAAACCTTCTTGGTACAAATTATATAATTCTTCTATGATTGGTGTAAAGAAAAAATTACAGTTATAAACAATTATTTTCTTTTTCTTATTTATCCTTTCTTCTTCTAAACTAGAAAAAAGTTCTGCTAAAGTACCAATACCTCCTGGTAAGAATAATAAACAATCACTTTTTTCATAAATTTTTTCAAAACGTTCTGTTGTTTTCTTAACAATTATTTCTTCCGTATAATTTTCTATATCACAATTTTCTTTATCAAATTCGGTACTTACTCCAATTATATCTTTTTTATTTTTAAAAAACTCATCATAACATACTTTCATTAAGCCTTTATGATATGCTCCAAAGATTAAATTAATTTTAGGTATTTTAGCTAATTTTTTAATTAGTTTTTTAGACTGTTTTACTATTTCTTCAGATATATTTTCTTTTGATGTTGATGCGATAAATAAATTCATAATTCCTCCTTAAAAATGAAAAAACTCCTAGAATTTTGTAAGGACGAAAATAAATTCCGCGGTTCCACCTTACTTATTCTAGAAGAATCACTCTTTTTATACTGCTTGTCAGCTTTCCACACTGGTCATCACACTTATAAACTTATAATACAACCTATGACTAAGATAAGTCAAGAAAAAATGAAAAGTATAAGGGTTTGACCTTATATAATTAACTTTAACTTGACAAGGTCACATCACTATGGAGCGAGAACGAAACGGGAGCCAAAGTTATTACTAGCGCCGCCGCCAGAGCCGCTATAGTTGAACACTCCCGCATTAGTAGTGGTAGCACCATAGTAACCGCCTCGTACGAACCACGGACTTTCGTGACTTACAAATGAAGAATTATCCGAATACCAACCCGATGTTTCTGATAAGGCTTGGCCATAACATACTCCCCCATTACATGCCTTTAATGAATTTGATAAGCTAGAACTTGTTGGCACTTCACCCTCGGTTGTTGAAACCTTATATAAATTATAATATTCTATTTCAGGAAAAGCAAGTTCTGGTTCATTTGTAAAAGTTTCATAAGTACCACTTTGCCATACTCTTCCTGTAAATCCTGAATTATTTACTGTAGAATTTCCACTCATTGGTAAATCATCTTCATAGTAAGCTAATACTCCCATTATACGGTCCCATGCTCCGCCACTCATATCATACCGCAGACTCTGTCCGCAACCTAATTTTAAATTCATTAAAAAAAAGCAAACCTCACTTGAAAT
>CANQIL010000069.1 GCA_947624045.1 uncultured Bacilli bacterium | reverse complement strand
GGTAATATTATATAATTACCTATAGAATAGGTGATTTCATGAAACTAGAAAAATATGAAGATAAAAGTAAGAAAAAAAGAAAAATAATATTAATAAGTATAAGTGCAATAGTACTAATAAGTATTTCTTTTTTGCTATATAAAACATTTGCAAGTTTTACAGAAGAAATAGAATTTCCAATAATGAATGGTAAAGTAGATTATTTTGGTAATAGTGATGTTTATTTTGCCTTTTATAAAGGAAATGAACCATTAGAAGAAATGCCAAGTAAAGATAATAGTGAAGGATTAGTATTTATAGATGGCGAGTGTGATAATGGGGCAACAATCGAATGGGATAAAGAACAATGGTCACCATTAATAAAGAACTTAACCAAAAGTAAAACCAAATGCACCTTATATTTTAATGAAAAATATATCGATCGAGAATTAAATGGAACAGACCCAGTATTAGGAAATAAATTAATCCCAATAACAATCAATGAAGAAAACGGTAAAGTCACAAGAGCAAGTGAAAAGGAAAAATGGTATGATTATAAGAATCAGAAGTGGGCGAATGCGGTAATATTAAGAGATGGAAAAATTGATCCAGGGGCAGGAGTAGAAATATCAGAAAATGACATTGAAAGTTATTTTGTATGGATCCCAAGATATCGTTATCAAATATTTGATGAAGGAAATTATAATGGAGCCACAACTAAAACAAACAATGTGAAAATTATTAATGTTGAGTTTGAAACAAAAGAAGTAAAAGCCCAAACTGGAAGTAAACAAGGCGAATGGTTAACGCATCCAGCATTTACAGCTTTTAATACCAATGGAATATGGGTAGGTAAATTTGAGACTGGGTATGATGGAGCAGGAAACACAGGAGCAGCACAAGTAAATCCAGATGATGAAGCAGCAGCAATCGAAGCTGCAAATAAAGTCATAATCAAACCAAATGTGTATTCATGGCGAGGAATTCAAGTAGCCAAAGCATATACAATAGGAAGACATTATGAAGAAACATTAAACAGTCACATGATGAAAAATACCGAATGGGGAGCTGTAGCATATTTAAGTCAAAGTGAGTATGGAAGTCATCAAAGTATAAGAATAAACAATAATTCTAACTTTTTAACAGGCTATGCTGGTATACATGAACCAACCACAGGTTATACAGGAACTAATGAACTTTGCAGTGTCAATGCCAATGCCTGCAACGAATACAGCGGTTCTGAAAAAGGATTAGATGGAACATATAATACCCAGTATTTTAATAAAGCAAGTGTTATCGCAAGTACAACAAATAATTATACAGGTGTCTATGACATGAGTGGAGGCGCTTGGGAATTTATGATGAGTGGAATTGATGATAATAGTACTGGAGATGGAAAAACAGGAAAATTATCAGTTGGCCGACATAATGTATGGAATTCAGGATTTAATGGTATTTTAACTGGGGTAACATGGGTTACAGGAGCTCCTGAAGATCAAATAGATTCAAGTATTACAACGGTAACAGAAGGAATAGATTTGCCAACCGATGAAAGATATTTCGATAAATATGAATATAGTACAAGTGATACAACTTATAATAGAGGATATTTAGGAGATGCGACAAAAGAAATGGGTCCATTTCAAAATATGTATTATGGTAAAGAAATGAGGCGTGCTAATAGTTGGTATGACGATGAAGCATGGTTTACTAATTATGCAAGTCCATTAGTTAGTCGTGGTGGCACATTTAATAATGGCATTGGAGCTGGAGTTTTTTGTTTTGGTAATGCACATGGTAGTACTCATAATAATTTTGGCTTTCGTTTATCTTTAGCTTTTTAAATAAACAAAAATTGCAAAATAAAAATTCATTTTAATTTGCAAATTATATCTATTTTTTTATTATTCTAATTTTTTAATTTATAATAAGTGGTTTAAAATAATCTCAATCTCTTGACTTAGGGGGGGGGGTAATATTATATAATTACTCTAGAATAGAGTGATAAAATGAAGCTAGAAAAGTATGTTGATAAAGATAAAAAAAGAAGAAAAGTAATACTAATAAGTATAAGTGTAATAGTTTTAATAAGTGTATCATTACTATTATATAAAACCTTTGCAAGTTTTAGAGAAGAAGTAGAATTTCCAATAATGAATGGCAAAGTAGATTATTTTGGTAATAGTGATGTTTATTTTGCCTTTTATAAAGGAAATGAACAATTAGAAGAAATGCCAAGTAAAGATAATAATGAAGGATTAGTATTTATAGATGGCGAATGTGATAATGGAGCAAGTATTGAATGGAATAAAGAGGAATGGTCACCATTAATAAAGAATTTAACCAAAAGTAAAACTAAATGTACATTATATTTTAATGACAAATATATTGATCGAGAATTAAATGGAACCGATCCAGTACTAAATAGTAAATTAATCCCAATAACAATCAATGAAGAAAATGGACATGTTACAAGGGCAGATGAAAAAGAAAAATGGTATGATTATGAAAATCAAAGGTGGGCAAATGCAGTAATATTAAGAGATGGAAAGACTGATCCAGGAGCAGGAGTTGAAATAGCAGAAAATGATATTGAAAGTTATTTTGTGTGGATCCCAAGATACAGGTATCAAATATTTGATGAAGGAAATTATAATGGTTTAACAACCAAAACAAATAAAGCAAAGATAATCAATATTGAATTTGAAAGTAAAGATAAACCAGTTCAAAATGGAACAAGTGTAGGACAATGGTTAACGCATCCAGCCTTCACATCCTTTAATACAAATGGAATATGGGTAGGCAAATTTGAAACGGGTTATGATGGAGCAGAAAGCACTGGTGCTGCTCAAGTAAATCCAGTTGATGAAGCATCTGCAATTGAAGCTGTAAATAAAGTTATAATCAAACCAAATGTCTATTCCTGGCGAGGCATTCAAATAGCCAAAGCATATACAATTGGAATACATTATGAAAAAAATTTAAACAGTCACATGATGAAAAATACGGAATGGGGAGCCGTAGCTTATTTAAGTCAAAGTAAATATGGCATTGGCAAAGAATTTAGATTAAATAATAATTTAAGTTATTTAACAGGATATGCAGCAAGACACGAACCGACAATTGGATATACTGGAACTGATATATCATGTACAGAAAGCCCAGGAGCTTGTAATGAACGAGGTGTATCAAAAAAAGGGCAAGATAGTGATTATAATACAAATTATTTTAATAATGATAGTGTAATTGCAAGTACCACAGGAAATTATAGTGGAATATATGATATGAGTGGCGGAGCATGGGAATATGTAATGGCTGTTATTGACGATGGAAATGGTAATATAGCCTCTGGGCGAAATAATTTATATAATTCAGGCTTTAATGGAACTTTAACATGTCCAACATGTGATGTTGAAAGTGGAAATGACTCAAATATAACCAAAATAACTAACGGAATTGAACCCCCTTCAGATTCAAGGTACTTTGATATATATAATTATGATGCAAATTTTAAATCATATTATAGAGGCATATTAGGAGATGCGACAAAAGAAATGGGACCATTTTCAGAAGCTACTTATATAGATAAATCGCGTGCCATAAATAGTTGGTATAATGATGAAGCCTGGTTTATTAATAATAATAGTCCATGGGTTGAACGAGGTGGATGTACAAATAATGGTATAGGAAGTGGAATCTTAACTTTTGATTGTGGTAATGGGGCTTCAGTTTATTATGTATCTTATCGTTTAGCTTTAGCTTTTTAAATAAACAAAAATTGTAAAATAAAAATCAATTTTAATTTGCATATTTTAGTTATTCTTTTGTTATTTTAAATTTTTGAATTATAAATAAGTGGTTTAAAATTATTTTAACAACTTGACTTAGGGGGGGGGGTGGTATTATATAATCATTCTATAGAATAGAGTGATTAAAAGATGAATAAAAAAGGAAAAATAATAGTAATAAGTATAACAGTAATAATGTTAATAAGTGTTATAAATATATTAACATTTACTAAATATGAAAAAATAATAAAAGATAATGAAATAGAAAATTTAGATATAGCCTTTTATAAAGGAAATGAAAAAGTAGATACAATGCCTACAAAAGATAATAGTGAAGGATTAGTATTCATAGATGGAGAATGTGATAATGGAGCAAGTATTGAATGGAATAAAGAAGAATGGGCTCCATTAATCAAAAACTTAACCAAAAGTAAAACCAAATG
>CANQIL010000068.1 GCA_947624045.1 uncultured Bacilli bacterium | reverse complement strand
CGACTTGCATGTCTTAGGCATGCCGCCAGCGTTCATCCTGAGCCAGGATCAAACTCTCAATAAAATTTATTTTATTTGGTTTGTTCAATTTTTCCTAGCTACTCAAAATTGACGTTTTGCTTAGTTTTCAAAGATCATTTGTCGCTTTTGTCACGACGCATTACTAATATACCAAATATTTTTTTTAGTGTCAACCTTTTTTTTAATTTTTTTTGACATTTTTATTTGGACATATTTTTACAGTCGCTTTTTTCGAACTGCCCCATTACTATAACAAATGGAGTTTTTAATGTCAACACTTTTTTTTACTTTTTTTTGACATTTTTTGCGAGTTGCTAATTTAATATAATAAATAGTAAACTTTTCTGTCAATTAAATTTGTAAAAAAGTTTATCAAAACTATTATATTACTTAGAAAAATACTCTTTTTTCCTCGACTGCTCCATTACTATAACAAATGAAAAAAGTAAAGTCAACAACTTTTTTACATTTTTTTACTTTTTCTTAATTATATGAAAAAAATACAAAGATTATTTATATTTTAGCTCTTTGTATTTTTCATAATAACTTTGTACAGTTCCTGGTTCAAATGATAGTTCTTTGTTTCTTACTAAATTTATGAGGTTTGTTAATTCACTTTTTAATATGTGGTCTATTTGTTCAGAATAATGCATAATTGCTTTATGATATCTATATTCTCCTCTATCTAGGACTTTAAAACTGCCATCTGGGAAAACTCTTAAGTCAAGGTCATAATCAATATATTTAATTGTGTCCTCTTCAATTATGAATGGAGAGGCTATATTACAATAATAATATATGCCATTTCTTTTATACTGACCAATTATATTGTACCAAGATTTATAAAAAAAGTATAATACAGCTGGTTCTTTAGTTCTCCAGGTTCTACCATCTGATTCAGTAACTTTAGTTCTTTCATTTCCAAAAATAAGATAATCATCATGAACTTCAAGTAAGACAGCTTCATCCCATGAACGATGAATTTTGCCGTCATGCTTATAGCCGTGGATTACATATTTTTTTCCAATCACTAAATTATCTGTTTTCATTTTGTAATACCTCGTCCTGTTAACATTATACTAGCTTTAAAAATTTTTTTCAACAAAAAAGAAGTTTGGTGTCAAACTCACTCACTCTTTTATTAAAATTTATAAAATGTACTATTAATTCTATTTTTTTATGACAAGAATATCTTATTTTGAAGAAAATGTTTTTATTCCCCAATAGGCAAACAGGAATAAGACTGCTAACATTATGCTTCCAAACCAAGGTGAATCCATATATTTGCCTGCAAGGGCATCTAATTTATCATTCCAAGTGTCTATTAATTTGGAAAGTTTAGATGCAACAAAAATGTAATTATTTAGATTAGACATTAAAATCACTTCTTTTCTTTTTTATTCTTTTTGGTTGTTTTCTTTTCTTTTTTTACTTCTTTTTTCTCTGAATCTTGTTCTTCAACTATATCGGCATCAACTATTGTTTCTTCGATAGTCTTATGAATTTCAACGACATTTCTTCTAATACTGAAAGTTGAAACGATATCTAAAATGGCATAGAAAGCTATTAATATACCAACTATTTTCGTTATAAATACAGCGCCTTTAAATGGATTAAATAGTAGTATTACTCCAAAAACAGTACTAATAAGAGAAATTATTAAAGTACTTTTCCAAAGATTATTATTGGCTGCTTTTAATTCAAAAGCATATTGAAGCTTAGTGGCACTATTTATTATGATACCTATTCCAATTATAATAGGAAGAATGCTTGCTATGGCTTCAGGATTTTTTATTACTAGTATACCTAAAATAATAGTTACAACACCATAGACGATATTTAGCTCTTCTTTATATTCATTATTTACACTACGAATAAATTTGATTATTCCTAAAATACCTAAAGCTATTAGGATACCACCAATGATGTAAGATATTGATATAATTGTTATTTCAGATTGAAATATTAAAAGGAGTCCTAATAATAAAAGTATTGTTGATGTTAACAGTGAAGATGCAAAAAATTTTTTTAGTAAATTGTCCATGAAAAAACCTCCTTATGTTCTAGATATTTCCATTATAGCATAATTTTTGTAATTAAAACATTATTTTTCTTTTGACTTAACACTTTCGTCTCCTTTAGATGATGTTTTTGGGGATTTTTTGCTTTTTGAAGCGTTTTTGATATTTTTTTCCACTGCTTCTGTTGATAAAGCTTCTTTTACTGATATTTTATCCACAGATATTGTGGAAATATTTTTACTATTAGTAAGTTTTTCATATAAAAAGATATTTTCTTTGTGGAAAAAAGATTTTAAGTAATAGAGGATATTTATAGTTTGAAAAATTATTATGAATATTTCTAGTACCTGAAAAAGATTGTTTTGAGCAAGAGCAAAGTGCCGTTTAAGAAAATTTAGCCATATAAAAGGAAAGAGAACGAAATAAATTAAGATAATGTTACGAAGTAGAAGTTTGTACCAAGTGATTTCTTTAGTTAGGCCAGAAATTTTGGTTTTTAAAATTATCTTACCAATGGTTTTGCCTTTTGTTATTAAAGGAAGTATTAGAAAATAAAAAGCAGAAGTTAGTAAAAGGCTTAGATTGGCTAACTGTGAATTATAAAAAATTACTTTAACAATTAAATTAAAGAATAGGACAAATAAAATGTCTATCGCAAGGGATAAGCTTCTTCTTAATAAAGAAACTTTTTGGCCTTTAAGATAACTTTTTTGCTCGAGTTCATCTTTGCTTGGTAAAAAAATCATTAAAAGAGGCGCTAAAATATGACCAAGTAGACCACCGGTTGTATTAATTATTAAATCATCTACATCAAAAATACGATAGGCTCTTTCATAATAACCATATAGGCCAGTTAATTGAGTTAGCTCAAAAAACAAGCTAAGTAAGAAAGTTAGAATTATTGTTTCATACCATTTTCTTTTAAAATAATAACGTAAATAAAAGCCAAAAGGCATTGTAAGTAAAAAATTAAAAAGGACAGTATAGACAGTTGGCTTGTTTAAGAAATTTAGTAAATCTTTGATATTAGAAATTTTAAAAGATGCCGTTAGGTTAATTTCTTTGATAAAGTTAAAAGGTTGCAGTTGCATGGGGATTGTTTTTAGTTTGCTTACTAACTCTTTGGAAGGTAGGGGTAAGATGACCATAAAATAGGCTGTTATTAAATAAAGAATTAGGCTATAGAAAATGATGCTTTTGAATAAGGGAATGGCTCCATATTTTTGGTATTGATAAATTAAAAAGGGAATAGTTAAAAGAAAAGCTACAAACGGAAAAACAAGACAGGCTACTTCAATAGATATTTTATATGATTCCATAGTTTTATTACTCTTTTTCAATTAAAAATGATAATAATTTTTCAGGTGTGTTGCCTTTTACTGCTATATCATAAATTAAATCAATTATAGGAATTGATACTTTTTTGTCTTTTAAAAGTTTGTAAATGGAAACTACCGTGTAGTAACCTTCAACAGTTGTTTTCTTTAAGTAAGAGTCTATTTCGGTTTTGGAAGCTTTTTGTCCTAGGAGTTTTCCAAATGTGTAATTACGACTTTTGGTTGAGGTGCAAGTTAAAAGTAAGTCCCCTATTCCGGCAAAGGATAAGACTGTTCTTTTTTCACAGGAAAAAGCGTCTAATATTGTTTCCATATCGTGTAGAGCTTCTGTTATTAACATAGCTTTTGTTGAGTCATTAGCATTAAGTCCATCTAACATACCGGCTGCTAAAGCAATGACATTTTTTATAGAGCCACATATTTCTGTACCAATGATGTCTTGTGTTGTTCTTAATTTTATGTAGTTATTTTGAAGAGCACTTTTTACTAATTTTTCGGTTTCTTCATTAGTGGCTGCTAAAGTAAGACCAGCAGGCATTTGAGTAATTAAATCAATGGCAAAAGTAGGTCCACTTATAACGGCTATATTTTTTGTATTTAGATTTTTTTCGACTATTTCACTTATGAATAAGCCTGTTTCTTGTTCAATACCTTTAGTGGCAATTAAGATGTGGTTATTATTAACTAAAGGGCGCATAGATTTACATAAATCATCGATAAAAGCAGCTGGTATTGCTAGTATTAATAAATCTTTATCCTTTATAGTTTCTTCGATACTTGTTGTTATTTTTATATTATTGGAAATCTTGAAGTTGGGAATTAAGGAGTCATTACCACGATTTTGTTCTAAGTTAGTTTTTTCTTCTTTGAACTTGGTCCACATAGTTACATCACAATTATTAGTAGTTAAAATGCTACTTAAAGCCATGCCATAAGCACCACAGCCAAATAAACCTATTTTCATATACTTTTCCTTTTAATCAAATTAATAAAATGTTTTACTTAAATGATTAGTCCTTTCTTTTTAATGTTGTCACTTTTAGTTTTAGCATTTCTTTGTAATTTTGTCTAGTAGAATATGGCAATCGCTTAAAAATTATAAAGATTAACTGATACTTGGAATAATTTCAAATATCAGTTTTTCTATATTAG
>CANQIL010000067.1 GCA_947624045.1 uncultured Bacilli bacterium | reverse complement strand
TTTAAAAAGAAAAGCCTAATTTCAACAAAAATTAAACTTTTTTCATTTTATGAAGTGCGAAACTCGGGTTATATCATTTTTTCTTAAAAAAAACAATTAATATTGTCGAAAATTAAACATATAATTAATTAGGTGAAAAATATGTCTAAAGAATTATTTAAAGATTTTGCTAGAAGACATCCTGAACTTGCGAGTAGTGTTATGCAAGGAAATACCACTTGGCAAAAGCTATATGAATTATATGATATTTATGGAGAGGATAGTCCTGTTTGGAATAATTATTTTACAACGCAACTAGAAAAGGAAGAAAAAACGCCAACTACTTTTAAAGAATTTTTTAATACTTTTAAAAATATGGATATGGATTCTGTCCAAAAAGGGGTTACTAATTTACAAAAAACCATTGGTCTACTTCAAGACTTAGGTCTAGCTTCACTAGGAGGAAGTAAAGCTGTTGGTAATACCAATGTTTATCAACCAAGGCCATTATATAAACATTTTGAGGATTAAAGATGAATCTTTATACAATTAATTATATTAAAAGTAATCCTCCTGTCTATAATTTTCTAAGAGAAAATTCTTCTTGGTATAAAGTTCTAAATAGAGACCCGCAAGCTTTAAAAAGAATCGAAGAGCTGGCTAAAGCTAAGTATAAATTAAGACTATCTGATAGATTAGAAAAACTATCTAGTAATATGAATTTAATTTCTTCATTTATGGAGATGCTAAAAGAATAAAAGTATGCTAAAATAAATGTATGGAAGAGTTAATTGAAAAAATAGATAATTTAATTAGTGTATTAGAAACACAAGATGAAGTAATAGAAATAAGGAAAGTAAATGAAGAGTTAAAAAATGATAAAGAACTTAAAAATTTAATAGAAAGGTATAAAGAAGATAAAAGTTTATTAAAAGAAATTGAAAATAATAAATTATTTCAAAAATATAAAGAAAAAGAAACAGACTTAAATATTTTAATATTAAAAATAAATAAAAGATTACAAGAAATAACTAATAAAGGAAATTGTCATTTATGAAAATAATTAGTGGTATTTATAAAGGAAGAAACTTAAAAGGTTTTACTATTGATGGAACAAGGCCAACTATGGATAGAGTAAAAGAAAGTTTATTTGCAATAATCCAAAATAATATAAAAAATAGTGTTGTTCTAGACTTATTTGCTGGTAGTGGTAATTTAGGAATAGAAGCTTTAAGTAATGGGGCAAAATATGCTTACTTTATTGATTATAATTATGAGGCTATTAAAATAATTAAAGAAAATATTAGTAATTTAAAAATAGAAAACTGTGAAGTTTTAAAAAAAGATTTTAAAAAAGCCATAGATGATTTTTCTAAAGAAAATAAAAAGTTTGATATAATTTTTCTAGATCCTCCTTATAAAACAGATTATATAGAAAAAAGTCTTAGGCTTATTGAAAAAAATAATCTTTTAGCTAAAGAGGGCTTAATTGTTTGTGAAAATAGTAGTCTAGATAAAATAATATATTCTACTAATTTTAAAGATATAAAAACTAAAAAATATGGTGATAAATGGGTAGTTATTTTAAAGCAAATATGATAGAATTTATATAGAATTGGTGGTAATAGTATGAAACTTAAGAATAATAAAGGGTTTGCTATTTCAACATTATTGTATGGTTTATCAATAATGGGTTTTTTAATTGTTATTATACTTATGAGTCTTATGTCATCTAATAGAGTAAATACATCTAGTTTTGTTAGTGAAGTAGAAGATGAATTAAACCGCTTTAGTTTAACTGAAAATAATTTTCAATCAACAACATCTACTGATGGTTCACAAGAATACTATGTACCTTATGGTCAAGCCGGTTGGTACAAAATAGAATTATGGGGGGCAGCTGGTGGTAATAAAGGTTCTTATCATGGTGGCTATGGTGCATATACCTCAGGTTTAATTTATTTAGAAGAAAATACGCATCTTTATTTCTATATAGGAACTAGGGGAAATGGTACCACTGGTGGAAAAAACAATGCTGGTAATGGTAATTCAACTACTGCTGGTGGAGGCGGCGCAACAGATGTAAGATTAATTAGTGGCAGTTATAGAGACTTGAATTCTATGAAATCAAGAATAATGGTTGCAGCCGGTGGAGGAGGTGCAACATCATCGGCAAATGGTGGTAATGGCGGTGATTTACAAGGCTATACAGGAAATGGTAGTGCTGGTGGAGCTGGACAAATACTCAATGCTGCTAATCCATTTCCAATTGATGTAGGCAGTGGTGGGGGTTATCAAAATGGTCTTGCTGCTCAGGGTGGAAGTTCTTATATTTCTGGATATGCCGGTGGCAGTTCTTATACATTTGATGATTCTACTAGTACATTATTAAATCAACAAGTTGGTTTAGTTTCTATTTATTATAAAAATCCTATTTATTATGATGGTAGTGATGAAACTAGATATGGTGATATTACTGGTTATATTGCTCCTTCTAAAGGATATAGTTTTTTAAATGGTTATATGATATCTGGCATAAACGATGGTGATGGCAAGGCTAGTATTCAAAGAATTGTTACTAATACTGGCAATATTGAGAAAAAAACCAATTTAAATAATGTAAAAAAAATAGTTGACTGTGTTGATAAAGACTCAGCTAGTTGGAAGGAAATTCAAGCTATTAGCCAAAGTGGCCAACGTGGTGGAGTTAATTTTGCTAAAGAATCAGGAAGCCTTTCTTATTCTCCAACAGCAACTAATCCAAATAATGCTAATGATGGTAAATTAGATACAACTGCTACTATTTCCACTTCTACTGCACAAAATTGTTTAACATTGACTTTTGCTTCTAATATTAATTTAGATGAGATAGCTGTATGGCATAAAGCTGGCAATATCGCAAAGCATAGCTTAAAAGTCTGTTATTCAACAAGTGATAGTAATTGCTTAGCTTTAAGTGAATTTGATGGAATTGATAGTGATTATATAATTGAAACAACTAATGGTCTACATTATTCAGCCTATCGTAGTAATCCATCGGTTGCTCCGCAAGATGGCATTTATTATATAATTCCTGTTTCTAATGAAAAAGTTACTTTTACAACAGGTGATTCTACTTCTCCAAGTAGTGATATGAGAATAAATTTAAAAGCGATAGATGGTACTAGAATGCAAAAGTGGCGTATAGAAAATATTGGTGGAAACAATTATACTATTGTTGAAACGCAAAATTATAATTCACTGCAACTAATTGGAACAGATAATGTAGCAGGAGATGCTCTAAAGGCTCAAAGTAGAACAAATGGTGTTAGAGAAAGATGGCAAATTACTCCTACAAAAAATGGCCAGTATGTAATAAATTCACCTTTAGGAATCAAATTAAATTATACTGGTGGTAATTTAAAAACAGCTCTTTCAACAACAACAGGTCAAAGTACAAAATTTTATCTTGTTAATGTAGATTATTAAAAATGTCGAAAATTGTATTGACATCTTGAATAGTTAAAAGGTATAATTCAAGTGATGATAAAAGATTAAAGCTAAGGAAGGAAAAGTGGGTATGAAAAAGAAATTTATGTTATTAGTTGTTGCTTTTATTAGTCTATTGTTAATACCAAAAGTAAAAGTAAAAGCAGTAACAATCGATGAAGAAGGATTTTTTGCTGATGGTAAAAAAATAGTAATTAAAGAAAGAGCAGATGAAGAAGATGGTGCTCATATAGAATATGATGGTACAAGTACTGATGTTGGTATTATCGATATTTATGGTGGCTCTAAAGATGAGGCAGTGGAAAATACAGAAATAGTTTTTGAAGGTGGCACGGTTAAAAATATTTATGGTGGTGGTTATGGCCAAGGCTCAGTAACTGAAAATGTAAGCATTACTGTTACAGGTGGCGAGGTTAAGGAGTTTATCTTTGCTGGAGGTAACTCTAACGCTAAAGTTGAAAATGCTAAAATAGAAGTTAACTTATCTACAGATGAAGCTAGCGTTCCTGTTGTTGCTCATTCTTATGGTAATGCAACTGTCGGAAATACTGAGATAACTACTACTAAAGGTAAAATAATTAATTTTGTAGAACTTAAAGTTAAATATAAAGATAAAGAAGCAAGCGAGTTAGTTCCTACAGGAATTTTAGACATAGGAAAATTAAATGAATTAAGAAGTAGCGTTATAGAAGCAGCAAAGATTAGTAATGAAGATGTTTCTGAAGAATTCTATTATGATGAAAGGTTTGAAAATGCTTATAACTCTGAGAATATTGCTGATGATTCTACTGGTTTAATATTATATTTAAAACCACTTAAATATACCTTTAAATTAGTATATGGCAATATTGAAGTACCAAGAACATATGCAATAGGCCATGAGATAAGTGAAGGTGACTTAATAGAAATATTTGAAGAATTCTTAAAAGAAACAGGTTTAACTGAAGAAGTATTTGAAAATATGGAATTTTATTTAGATGAAGATATGACTATTGCTCTTGATACGGAAGAATTTGAAACTAGTAGTATTAATGAAGACTTGACTTTATATGTTAATATTGTCTCACATAAAGAAGATGAAGGTGATGAAATCACTGAAAACCCTGATACAGCTGATATTAATTTAGTTTTAGTAATTGGAGCTATGTTAGTAGGAAGCCTAGGTTTAGGATATACTATTAAAAAAAGAAGATTTAATTAATAATTTAAAAGGCTAAATTAAAGCCTTTTTTCTTTTAGATTTTACCTAGACACTCCTAATTATTTGTGATCTTGAGTTTGACAGTGAAAACGTGCAAAACCTTATCTATAAAGGAAATGCACGTTTTTTGTTTGTTGAGTTTTGG
>CANQIL010000066.1 GCA_947624045.1 uncultured Bacilli bacterium | reverse complement strand
ATTAAATCAACTCTCTTTTTATCTTGATCTAATTATACCACTATTTGTTTATATTTTTTTAAGCGATTGCCATACAACTTAATAGCTGTAAACATTGTAAATAGAAGTTTTATCTTTCTTTAATTATGTTTTTACTTGAGTAATATGTAATTAAAAAATATCCACCATATATTAATACTATAAATATTGCACTCATAATAATAGAGATAGCTAATTCTTCATTACCAAAAACCTCTAAAATTTTAATAGCAAACATAATACCAAAGATTGAATGAATGCCTGCTAAGAGTAAAGGTAGTAAAAATGAGATGCCTATTTGTCTAAATAAAGCTTTATTAATTACTTTTTCATCTGTACCAATTTTTCTTAGAATAATAAATCTTTCTTTATTATCACTACTTTCTGATAATTCTTTTAAGCCAATAATAGCGGCACTACTAATTAAAAAGATAATGCCAATATATAATCCAATGAAAGTAACCATAGCACTTAAGCCTACTGTTGCTTCTTTAATAGATAATTTAGTAGAACCAGATGGAAGTAAGTATTCATCACTCTTAGGGTTATCATCTAATTTATTAATTTTATTTTCTAGAGACATTATTTTTTCTTTTTTACTTATATTATAGTTACCAATTAAGTGATTTTCATATACATAATCTTCATCAACTACACTATCAGGCACTAAAATTAGGCCTGTATTAATATGTTGACTAGACATTTCAATAAAACCATCTTGGCAAGTTCTAAACTTAGGCTTTAAAGTATGACCAAATAGATTTATTATTACCCCACTTTGTAAAGCTTCATTTCTTACATTGACCATTGATTTAAAGTCGGCAAGAATAATATATTCATCTTCATCAAGTGAATATTCTTTTATGCCATATAACCTAGCCACTTTATTATAATCACTAATTTTCACTATAGCTTCAGAATCATCATAATCTAAAAAAGGATATTTCGTTCTAATAGCTTCTAACTTTGAACCTAAAGTATGATTAAAAGTTAACTCAGGTGTTGTATAGATATTTATTTCAACATACTCTTTAAAATGTGATAAGATATCAAAATCAAATAAAGCAAATTTTTCTTTAACTGTGTAATTAGAGTTTTTTATTTGCGCATCATTAAAACCATAAGCTCTAAAACTATCATAATTTTTATCCATATTTACTAAAGTTGAAAATTGGGCATCAGCAGGAGCTAATTTTTTAATATTCGCATTCATTGAATTTTTCATCGTAAGACAAGCCGCTAATAGGCATATTGTTATAAAGAGCATTAAACATATAATAGTTGTAGAAAATACCGTAGTGTTAATCTTACTAGAAAATTGTCTTAAAGTAAAACTGTTAAGTTCTTTATAATAAAATTTTTTTCTACTTTTAGCTATTTTTATAATTAAGCCAGATAAAGACCAAAAGATAAAGAATGTTGATACAGCTCCCATTATGATAGGTTTAAGAATATCTTTCGCTTCTTGTAGTGAATTAAACTTAACAGTTACAATTCTATAAGCTATTCCAAGTATTACAGCTGATATAATAAAAATAATTATACAAAGGAAAGTATTTTTTAATTTTACAGTTTCACTTTTCTTAGCATTTTGTAATAAGTCAATTAATTTACATTTATTTACACTAAAGGTATTAAAAATCATAACAATTAGATACATAATACTAAAATAAATAATTGTTTTTAGACAAGCTGATTGAGAAAAGACAAAGCTAAATTTAGTAAGATTAGCTTCAAACATATTCGCAACTATTAAACTCATAAATTGCGATAAAATTATTCCTAGTCCTAAGCCTACAACTAAAGAAATAATTCCAATTAGTAAAGTTTCTACAAATAAAATCATAGAAATTTTTCTTTTACTCATACCAAGTGTTAAGTATATACCAAATTCTTTATTTCTTCTTTTCATTAGAAAACGATTAGCATAGATAATTAAGAAACCTAGTATAAATGATATGAAAACACTAACTCCCGATAACATGGTCATCATAAGTTTAATTAACTCTTGAGTTGATGAAGATACATTCATTAAAATAGTTTGACTTTCTAGGGCATTAAAAACATAAAATATAGCTACTCCAAGAATAAGCGTAAAAAAGTAGATGGTGTAGTCTTTTATACTTTTCTTGATATTTTTTAAAGATAATTTACAAAGCATCGTTTAAATCGCCACCTAAAAGGGTAACTACATCAATAATTTTGTCAAAAAATTCTTTACGTGTATCATCACCTTTATTAATTTCTTTAAAAATTTTACCATCTTTAATAAAGATAACCCTATCGGCATAGCTGGCTGTAAAAGCATCATGTGTTACCATTAAGATAGTTGCCTCTAAAACTTCATTCAAAAATTTTAATTTTTCTAAAAGCATTTTAGCTGACTTAGAATCAAGGGCTCCTGTTGGCTCATCAGCTAAGATAAGTTTAGGATTTGTAATAACAGCTCTAGCAGATGCTACTCTTTGCTTTTGGCCACCACTCATTTGATAAGGATATTTTTCTAAAACATCTTTTATGTCTAGTTCTTTTGCTACTTTTTGAACTCTTCTATCAATATCTTTAGCATCAATATTTTGAATAGATAAAGCTAAAGCAATATTTTCATAAGCAGTTAGTGTGTCTAAAAGATTAAAATCTTGAAAAATAAAACCTAGCTCTTCCCTCCTAAACTTATTTAATTCATTTCCTTTTAATTTAGTAATATCTTCTCCACCTAGATAGATATGTCCTGATGTAACATTATCAATAGTGGAAATGACATTTAATAGTGTTGTTTTACCAGAACCACTAGCTCCCATAAAACAAACAAATTCTCCTCTTTCTACTTCAAAAGAAATATTATCTATCGCTTTTGTAAGTGAAGAGCGACTTCCATAGTATTTTTCTATTTTTTCTACTTTTAAAATACTCATAAAATTTCTCCTTTCATTGCTTATTAAAACATTAAAAATTAATTTAATCGCTCTTTTTATCTTACAAAAGCTTACAATTTTGTCATTTATTTAAAACATTATAATAATCATTTTTAAAAAAGCTTATTAAAACTTTAGTATATTTATTTTCACTAGATTCTATTTCAATTTTATGTCCAAGTTTATTACATAAATTTTTAGCTATATATAGACCCATACCAGTAGATGTTCTATTATTTCTACCATTATTACCTGTAAATGTTTTATCAAATACTTGCTTTATATCACTTTTAGGAATACCTATTCCATTATCTTCAATAATTAAAGTAACTACATCTTCTTTTTCTTCTAGATAAATTTTTATATAAGAATTATCTTTTTTCTTATATTTAATACTATTATTAATTATTTGATTTAAAATAAACTCAAGCCATTTAGAATCGGTATAAACTTTTTTATGAATATTTTCTACTTTAAAATCTATTTTTTCCATAAGTAAATCGTCCATATTACGCATACCGACATTTTTAATTACTTTTTCTAAGTCTACTTCTTTTATGAAATAATCTTTCTCAGCATTTTCACTTCTAACATAATATAAAACTTGGTCTATATAGTCTTCTAGTGTTTTTATAATGTTTTTAGTCTTTCTATCTAAACTAAATTTCTGATTATTTAAAGTTAAGACTAAACTAGCTAAAGGCTTTTTTACTTCATGTATCCACATCTCAATATATTCTTTGTTATCAATAAGACTTTCTTCTTGTTTATGAACAAATTCATTCATTGATTTATTTATTTCATACATTGCTTCATAAAGCAATTTTCCCTCATAAAATTCTGGTTTTGTTAGAGTTTCTAAAACTAAATAAGCTTTATCAAGTCTTTCTATATTCATTAATAAATTAGTATAAAAGTTTTTCTTTCTTATGTAGTCCATTATAAGTAATAAAGTATTAGTAAAAATTAAAATGATACTTAGGGCAATAATAAGTTCTTTATTTACTTTAAAGGCTAAGAATATTAGTAGATAAACAATATATGTAAATAAGGTGATTAGTATAAAGTATATTTTATCTTTTAAATAGTCTTTTAATTTCATAGTAAAATGTATCCTTGCTTTTTTCTTGTATCTATTATGTACTCATCACCAAATTCTTTTAATTTATTTCTTAGTCTACTAATATTAACAGTTAAAGTATTATCATTTACAAACTCAGTATTATCCCATAGTAAAGTAATTAGTTCATCTCTAGTTACTATTTTTTCTTGATGAGTTATTAAGTAAGAAAATATTATCATTTCATTTTTAGTAAGAATTATCTCTTTATTATCTTTTTTTATAATACCTTTTTGACTATCAAATTTTAAATCTTTATAAGTTAATTCATAATTATAATTTTTAGTTCTTTTTAATATAGCATTAATTCTTAGAAGTAAGATATTAGGATTATATGGTTTAGTAATATAATCATCTGCCCCATAAGCAATGGATAAGGCTTCATCTGTTTCATTGTTTTTACTAGTAACCATTATGACAGGTACATTTGATTCTTTTCTTAAATTTTGTAACAAAGCTTCACCATTTAGAAACGGAATATTTATATCTAAAAGTAACAAGTCAGGTTTAGCTTGTAATATATTCTCTAATCCATTAGCAAAGTCTTCTAAAAGGATAACTTCATAATTACTTTTTTCTAATAATTCTTTTAACTCTTCTTTGATTACTTCATCATCTTCTACTATCATAATTTTACTCATTTTATCACCACTCATTTTTATTATATATCAATTAGGATTTATTTTTACTTACATTTTTGTAACTTTAATTGTCTTTTTATCTTTCAATTATTAATTAGCATACTAATGTTCATTTATTAATTCTTTTTAGGATAAAATTTTAAACTCTAGTTAGAACAAAAAAATCGACGGTGTATACTCTAGTCTTGACAAGCTCAAAAAATCTAGTACGTAATTTAATACTAGATTTTGTTTAGACCTTGTCAAGTTAACTGTGCTTTTTTTTAAAATTTTTTAATTAAGTTGTCAAAGATTTTTTACATACATTAGT
>CANQIL010000065.1 GCA_947624045.1 uncultured Bacilli bacterium | reverse complement strand
TGTGAGGAAATAGTTGATGATTGTGGAGATAAATATTGGGGTGTTTATTTTTGGATATATGAGGGTACAGAAAAAAAGGTTTATTATTAAAACAAGAAATGAGGGGACATTATGCAAAATTTAAATTTAAAAGAAGAATTTGAACAATCTTACCAAACTCTTAGTATTAATAAATATGATGAAGCGGTTTATAAGAAATTAAAAGAAGCAGAATTAGAATTAACAAATACGCCAAAAAGATATTCTCTTAAAGAAGTTTTGGAAAGTATGAATAATATTATAGGATAGGTTGAGTTAAAACATTTTTGTTAAACAATAAATATTTTGATATTTTAAGGTCGAAAATATCGACCTTAAAATAATTTTGAAATCATTTAGTTCTGATAAATTCAAAAAAAGATGATATACTAAATATAGAAGGGATGAGTTAAATGAAAAACGTGTATAATAAATACAATGAAAATGATATTACAAAAATGACTTTACTAACTGAAGATTATAAAAAATTTTTAAATGATGGTAAAACAGAAAGAGAATGTGTTGAAGAAATTATTAAAAGAATAGAAGCTCAAGGCTTTAAAAACTTAAATGAATACATTCTTGAAAATAAAGAAATTACACCTGGTAGTAAGATTTATGTTAATAACATGAATAAAGCTATTGCCTTATTTATAATAGGTACTGATAAAATTACAAATGGTATGAATATACTAGGTGCTCATATTGATTCACCACGACTTGATTTAAAGGCAACACCTTTATATGAAGAAAGTGAGCTTGCTTATTTAGATACTCATTATTATGGTGGTATAAAAAAATATCAATGGGTTAGTCTTCCTCTTGCCTTACATGGTGTTATTATTAAAAAAGATGGTACTAAAATAAATGTAAAAATAGGTGAAGATGTTAATGACCCTGTCTTAGGTATTACTGATTTGCTTCCTCATTTAGCAGATGAACAAATGAAAAAAACAGCTAGTAAAGTTATTGATGGAGAAGACTTAGATATTTTAATTGGTAGTAGACCACTTATCATAAAAGATAAAGAAGAAAAAGACTTAGTAAAAGCTAATATATTAAATATCTTAAAAGAAAAATATGCAATTGAAGAAGATGACTTTTTATCAAGTGAATTAGAAATTGTACCTGCTGGTCAAGCTCGTGATTTTGGCCTAGATAAATCCATGATAATGGCCTATGGTCAAGATGATAGAGTATGTGCTTATACATCACTTTCAGCTTTTCTAAATAGTAAAGCTACATCTAAAACACTAAGTTGTATCTTAGTTGACAAAGAAGAAATAGGTAGTGTTGGCGCAACCGGTATGTATTCTAGTTTTTATAAAAATGCTATTACAGAGATATGTATTTTAATGAATGAAGTTTTACCTAATGCTACTAACCGAGTATTACAAAACTCTAAGATGTTATCAAGTGATGTCAATGCCGCATATGATCCTCTTTATGCAACATATATGGATAAAAGAAGTGCTTCTTACTTAAATAAAGGTCTAGTTTTTTGTAAATATACTGGTTCTAGAGGTAAAAATGGTAGTAACGATGCTAATTGCGAATACTTAGCAAAGCTTCGTAAAATAATGGATGATAATGATGTTTCTTTTCAAATATCAGAACTAGGTAAAGTAGATATTGGTGGTGGAGGCACCATTGCTTATATCTTAGCCAATCAAAATGTTGAAGTAGTAGATTGTGGTGTAGGTATTCTAAATATGCATGCTCCGTGGGAAATTTCCGCGAAAGCTGATATTTACGAAGCTTATAAAGGATACATTGCTTTTCTAGAAAATGCTTAGAAAAGCTTTTCTTTTTGGATAAAATATGTTATAATATAGGACGTTAAAAAAGGGGACGATATTATGCAAGATAAATTACAAAAAGCTATAGCTAAATGTAATGATAAAAATAACAAGATTTCAACTAGAAAATTTAAAAAGATTTATCCATTTACAACGGAAAACATTTCTGCCTATTTTAATGCCTTTCAGCTTCGTGATAAATCACTTTTAACAGTAGGCTCATCAGCTGATGAAGCTATTAATGCGAATCTTTGTGATGCTAAAGAAGTAACTATTATGGATAGTTGCCTTTACACTAAAGAATACTTTTATTTAAAAAAAGCTGCTTTAGAGGTCTTAACGTATCAAGAATTTTTAGATTATTTTTGTCGTGTTGGTAATGAAGGTCACACTTTTAGTGAAGAAAAATTTCTAAAACTTAGTAATTACCTAGCTAATCTAGATAAAGATAGCTTTACTTTTTGGCAAGAATTATATAAGCTTTTTCCCGGTACTTTAATTAGAGATAAGCTATTTAAACACGATGAAGAAGACCGTGAAACTATTATCAAAATAAATCCATACCTAAATTCTGAAGATGCTTACTTACAAGAAAGAGCAAAAATAAAATCATTTACGCCACTTATAATTCCTAAAAATATAAAAGAAGACATTGCCAAAAAATTTGATAATATTTTTCTTTCTAATATGGCTGTTCATATGTATACTAAAGATATGGTAGAAGCCTATAATAAAAAAATTGAAAATAATCTAAATAAAGATGGTAAAATATTAATTAGATATATGTTTCATTGCCTAGATAATGAAAAACTTGATATTGAAAAATTTTTCTATAGTTATTTTGATGATTTAGTTTATGATTTTAAAGAAGAGTTGATTCCTGGAATTGATGAAGAAGCAACTGATGGTATTTTAACTTATCAAAAGAAAAAATAAAAAGAAAGGGAGTGTTTTTTAATGAAAGTTATCATAATAGGAGCAGGGGCTTCCGGACTAATGGCGGCTTTAAATATTCCAAATGATTATGAAGTAATTCTTTTAGAAAAAAATACTCCTGCTAAAAAGCTTTTACAAACAGGAGCCGGTAGGTGCAATTATTGGAATGAAGAAATTAATACAACTAAATATAATACACAAAGAAAACTTGAATTAGAAAAAATCATTTCTCGTAAAAATCAACAAGCTGTTTTAACTGAATTTGCTAAATTAGGAATAGTACCAAAAATAAAAAATGGTTATTACTATCCATCATCTGAATCTAGTCAAACAGTAAAGCAAGCTTTTTTAAGCAAATTAGAAGATAAAGTTACTATCTTAGAAAATTTTCCTGTAACAGATATAAAAGTTACTAAGGATAAATTTATAGTATCATCTAACGATAAATCTTTAACTTGTGATAAGCTAATTATGGCAACAGGGTCTAATGCTTCCTTAAAAGAAGAAGATAACTTTGCATATAATTTTTTGAAAAAAACAAAACATGCTATAACACCATTATTACCAGCTTTAGTTAGCTTAATTATCAAAGACAAAACTCTTTTAAGTTTAAAAGGCCTTAGAATTGATGCTACTCTTTCTTTAATAGAAGACAATAAACTCATAAAAAAAGAAACAGGTCAATTACAATTAACTGCTTATGGTTTAAGTGGTATTTGTACTTTTAATTTAAGTAGCCTAGTCGCAAGAGGCCTTTACAACGGTAAAAAAGAAATAATTAAAATTAATTTTTTAGATTTTCTAAAGACAGATAATTATCTAGATTACTTTAATAAAAGAAATGAATTAATGGCTAAACCTAAGGCAATAACTTTATTTGAAACACTTATTAATTATAAATTAGTTAATGCTCTTTTTTCTAAAGAAAAAATATCTCCCGAAGCTAAATGGGAAGATTTAACATCTAAACAAAAGAAGTCCTTACTTACATCTTTATCTGCTTATGAAGTGCAAGTTTTTTCTACTAATTCCCTTAAGGATGCTCAAACTGTATCAGGAGGAGTTAGTCTAAATGATATAAACGTAGAAACTTGTGAATCTTTATTAGTTAAAAATTTATATATAACCGGCGAATTATTAGATGTAGATGGTTTATGTGGCGGCTTTAATTTAGCTTTTGCCTTTATAACAGGCTACTTAGCTGGAAGAGCTTTAAAGGATGATTAATTATGTTAAGAATAAGACAAATAAAAATAGAAGTAGATAAATATAGTGAAAAAGCTTTGCGACAAAAGATAGAAAAGCTTCTAAAGATGCACGTTTTAAATATGCAAATAGTAAAAAAATCACTTGATGCTAGAAAAGGTTTATATTATGTTTTAGAAGTAGATGTAGAAGTAAAAGATGAATTAGCTATTTTACAAAAAAACAATAAAGATATCTTTCTAGCTCCTAAAGAAGAATATACTTTTCCTAAATTAGGCTCAGAAAAACTACAAAATAGAGTAATTATTGTTGGTAGTGGACCAGCTGGTTTATTTTGTGCTTACTTATTAGCTGAAAATGGTTTTAAGCCTCTTATAATTGAAAGAGGAGAAAGAATTGAACAAAGAATTAAAACTGTTACGAACTTTTTTACTAATAACATTTTAAATGAAGAGTCAAATATTCAATTTGGTGAAGGTGGAGCCGGTACTTTTTCTGATGGTAAACTAAACACAATGGTTAAAGATAAGCATTTTCGTGGTAAAAAGGTCTTTGAAATATTTGTAGAAAATGGTGCTCCAAAAGAAATAATGTATGAAAATAAGCCTCATATAGGAACTGATTTATTAAGAAAAGTAATTATTAATATTAGAAATAAAATTATAGCTATGGGTGGAGAGTTTCTTTATAATACTAAACTTACTGATATAATAATAAAAAATGAACACTTAGTAGGAATAGAAGTAAATAATGACAAAACTATTTCTTGTGAAGCCCTCGTCTTAGCCATTGGCCATTCGGCTCGAGATACTTTTAAAAGGCTTCTGCAACATAATTTGCAAATGCAAGCTAAAAGCTTTGCCATTGGACTTAGGATAGAGCACCCTCAAGAAATGATAAATCTTAATCAGTATAAAAAGAAAGTTAATCTACCACCCGCTGATTATAAATTAACTTATCAAGCTTCTACTAATAGAAGTATTTATTCATTTTGTATGTGTCCGGGTGGTTATGTCATAAATGCTTCAAGTGAAAAAGAAGCTCTTGTTATTAATGGGATGAGTAATCATAAAAGAGATAGTAAAAATGCCAATAGTGCTTTAATA
>CANQIL010000064.1 GCA_947624045.1 uncultured Bacilli bacterium | reverse complement strand
CTAATATAGAAAAACTGATATTTGAAATTATTCCAAGTATCAGTTAATCTTTATAATTTTTAAGCGATTGCCATATTATTATTGACTTTTGCGACATACTCATTTATACTTTTATTATGACATATAAGTCAAGATAGTAGAAAGAGGTAATTTAATGATAAACAAATACCTACATAAAATTATATTCATAGCAATAATTTTTACAGTTTTACTTATGTCGATTGGCTATTCTGTCTTAGAAAGTAATTTAAAAATAAGCGGTGAAGTAAATTATCGCCCCCAAAAGGATGTAAGAATTACTAATTTTACATCTAATAATATTTCCGAAAATGTTAATTTACAATACTTCAATTTTTCTAAGCATGAAATTAAGCTGGGTTATACAACTACTTCTTCTGCAAGTAT
Source organism: uncultured Bacilli bacterium (assembly GCA_947624045.1). GTDB lineage: Bacteria > Bacillota_I > Bacilli_A > RF39 > UBA660 > CANRGD01. The sequence continues at coordinate 4,718 of CANQIL010000064.1, read as the reverse complement.
TACTTTTAATGTTGAAGTAAGTAATTTTTCAAATCTTAATATGGGTATTTTAAAAGTAGATGGCCTAGATAATAATGTAGAAGTTCAAAATAATATTATAGGTAAAAAATTGGTAGGGCCCGCTGGTACTAATACCTTTAATATTACTTTTAATTCAACTACGGCTGAGACAAAAGCATATTTATTAAAATTAGATTTTGAAGAAGTTTATACAATTACTTATAAGAATATTATAGGAACATATCAAAATGAAATATTAAAAGGAGATAATTTAAATATTGATTTTAGTAGTAATGCTCCTAGTGATGTATTAGTAGATATGAATAATAGTAGTATTTCAGATTTTACTTATGAAAATGGACATTTACTTATAAATAATGTAACTGGTAACATAATAATAACAGGAATAGAAACTCCTTCATTTACTGATGAAAGTGGAGCTAGTAATCCAGTTCTAAGTGATAATATGATACCTGTAGTTTATGACGAAACTAGAAAAGAATGGGTAAAACAAGATTTAGATAAAAGTTATGATTACAGTAAGCAAGTATGGGCCAACGCTGTAACTGTTGTAGAAGATGGAATTCAAACTAGAAGCTATTACCAAAAAGCTAAAGCAGGAACTGTTATATCAATGGACGATATAAATACAATGTGGGTCTGGATACCAAGATATAGTTATACAATAAAAAGTGAAGATGGGATTAACTATTTTGGAAAGAAAGAAACAGGTAGAACTGATATGCCATCACGAGCTTTACCAGGAGAAATAGATGTAAAATTTATTACAGTAAGTGAAAATGATAGTGAAGGCTCAGCTAAATACACAAAAGAAGAGGCAAGTGGATGGTTTACTCCACCAGGGTTTACATTTGGTGATAAAGATTTATCAGGAATATGGTTAGGCAAGTTTGAAACAAGTAGTTTAGAAAGTTGTATTGGTACATCTGTTGCAAATACAGGATGTGATTTAGAAAGCTTAACAGTTCAAATCAAACCAAATGTTACTAGTTGGAGAAGTATTAGAGTGTCAACATTGGAATTAGTTTCTATGGGATTGACTAAAAATGAAAATATATATGGTTTTGATAATACATATGATAGTCATACAGCAAAAGATAGTGAATGGGCACTTATAACTTATCTTACACAGAGCAAATATGGTAAATATGGAAATTCTCTATATACAGGCGAGAACAAACAAGTTTATATGAATAATCATAGCGGATATGTCACTGGATGTTCAGCGGGGCAAGGAACTGCAGACAATATTAGGCAATGTGTAAATCAATATGACGATATGGTTAATAACGGAGAAGGAAAAGGATACTTAGGGGCAGGAGCTAGTACAACTGGTAATATTTATGGTATCTATGATGTTAATGGTGGTGCTTGGGAATATACAATGGGTGTTCTTGAAGAAAGAACAGGTGAAACTCAAGAATTAAATTCGGGGTATAAAGGACAAATTGGAGATGGAAGTTTTATTGAAGGACGAGACTGGCCTATAAAAAAATACTATAATGTATATACGACAAACAGTTCCATAACTGCTTGTAATGGAAGTACATGTAAAGGATATGCATTGAACGAAGTTGCAAACTGGTATGATGACCGTGCTACTGTAGTTGATACAACATCGCCATGGTTTGTTCGTGGCGGTACTGATTATGGAAGTACAAATGCTGGGGTTTTTGCATATGGCCGTCGACAGGGTTACATTCATAGTAGTTTTACTTTCCGTATCGTTCTAATTCCCAACAATTAACTAAAACACGAAAGCTTAGTCTACACTATAAACTAAATTATATTCAAGTGTCTTTTTTTTGTGCAAGCACTGGCTCTAAATTAGTAGTTTCTAACTAAGCATTAATTATATAATTATAACTCTAATGCTTATGAGAATTTTACAAATATCCAGAGTTTACATTTCAGAAAGAAAAACATTATAATTTAATAAAAATCACCACAGCATAGCAGGAATGTTAACCTCGATTACATAAGATTTTTATATAAATGGTTTATGGTCTGTACGTAGTGGTAAAAATGGTGGTGTTACTAATGTTGATGTAATTTTTTTGGTTATTGTTACAAAAAATACTGAAATAGTAGCTATCTTTATTTTTTAACACCCTAAATTTTCTAAGATATCCATCAAAATCTCTTGATTAATAAACTTAAATTAAGTATAATATAGATAACTTCTTGGGAAAGAGTAAATTAAAAAATATTTTAAAGAGAGAATATGGTTGGTGGAAATATTTATATATTTTTAATTGAAGACATCCTAAAAATAAGAAGCGTATGACTGCGTTACTAGTTAAAATAAGTAAAAAAATAAGGTGGCACCACGACAAGTTCGTCCTTAGGAGGTGGCCCTTTTTTATTTTTAAAATTAAATTAGGAGGAAATTAAAATGATTCAAAAACAAAAAGGCTGTACAGATATTTATGGAAAAGAAGCTAAAATATGGAAATTTGTTGATTCTGTAATTGATGCCGCTATGGAAAAGTATAATTATACTTATATCAGAACACCCATAATAGAAGCAACAGAATTATTCCATAGAGGAATTGGCTCTACAACTGATATAGTTACAAAAGAAACTTATGATTTTGTTGATAGAGGTGGTAGAAACATTACATTACGACCTGAGGGAACGGCTGGAGTAGTAAGAAGTTTTATTGAAAATAAAATGTATGGGGACTCATCTTTACCTGTTAAAGTTTATTATAATGGTACAATGTATCGCTATGAAAGACCTCAATCTGGTAGAGATAGAGAACTTACACAATTTGGTATGGAAATTCTAGGTAGTGATGATCCTTTATGTGATGCTGAAATTATTTCTTTAGCTGTTAATATTTATAAAATGCTAGGTTTAAAAGAAATAAAAGTAAATATAAATTCTTTAGGTGATGATGGTTCTAGAAAGAAATATCGTGAAGAATTAATTAAGTATTTTAAACCTCATATTGACGAGTTATGTGAAGATTGTAAGGAACGTTTAGAAAAAAATCCTTTACGTATTTTAGATTGTAAAGTTGATGCTGATAAAGATATCTTAAAAAAGGCTCCTAAGACATTAGATTTCTTAAATGATGAAAGTAGGGACCGTTTTGAAAAAGTTCAAGATTACCTAGATGTATTAGAAATAAAGTATGAAATAAATCCTAATATTGTCAGAGGTCTTGATTATTATAATCACACTGTTTTTGAAATAGAAGCTAAAGTTGATGGCTTTGGTTCTAATAATGTTTTAGGTGGTGGAGGTAGATATAATGGTCTATGTAAACAGTTAGGTGGACCAGATACTCCATGCATCGGTTTTGCATCAGGCATTGGTAGATTAGTAAAAGCATTAGAACTAGAAAATGTTAAATTACCAATTGTTGAAGATATTGATTTATTCTTATTATATGTTAATGAAGAAGAAAAAAAATATGCCGCTTATCTTTGTCAAGAGTTGCGTTTAGCAGGCTTTATCGTTGAAACTGAATATAATGAAAGAACATTAAAGGCTCAGTTCAAACAAGCCGACCGCTTAAATGCTAAATATATTGCTGTTTTAAATAGTGAAGACTTAAATAATAATGAAATAAGAATTAAAAATAATAAGACTAAAGAAGAGGAAATAATTTCTTTAGATGTGTTAATTTATTATCTAGATGAAAAATTAAATACTAATGAGTTTGAAGATGAAGAAGATATTTATGAAGAACATGAATGCAGTGGCAATCACGACTGTGGTGGACATTGCCATTGTCATCATCACGAGGAGGAATTATGAAAAAAATATTTGTAGAAGAATTAAAAAATTATTTTGGAAAAGAAATAGAATTTAGTGGTTTTGTTGATAATATTAGAAACCTACAATGGGTACAATTTGTTATTTTAAGAGATTCAACAGGAAAAGTTCAAGTTACTATTGAAAAAAGTGAAGAAAAAAATAAAGAAATGGTTGATTTAATCAGTAGTTTACCTTTAGAAAGTACTGTTAAAATAACTGGTACAGTTGTAGAATCACCTAAAGTAAAATTAAATGGTATGGAAATTATTCCTACTAAAATAGAAGTTACTAGTATGTCAAATGAAGAATTACCTTTTAACTTCAAAGATTTATCTACAGTAAACTTAGATACTAGACTTGATTATCGTTTTATTGATTTACGTAATGATAAAAATATTTTTATGTTTCAAGTTCAAAGTACTATAGTACGTTATATGCGTGAATATTTATATGAGCATAACTTTACAGAGATTCATACGCCTAAATTTATAGGTGCCGCTAGTGAAAGTGGTTCTGATGTTTTTGAAGTTAAGTATTTTGATAGACAAGCTTATCTAGCTCAGTCACCTCAGTTTTATAAACAAATGGCTATTGCTTCAGGTTTTTCAAATGTATTTGAAGTAGCCCCTTGTTTTAGAGCTGAAAATTCTAATACTTCTAGACATGCTACGGAATTTACTAGTTTTGATGTTGAGTTTAGTTATATAGATAGCTTTTATGATGTTATGAATTTAGAAGCTGAAATGTTAGCTTATGCTTTAGAAAAAACTAATGAAGTTTATGGTGAAAAGATAAAAGAAGTTTTTGGTACAGAGATAATTGTTCCAAAACTACCATTTCCTGTTATGCGTTTAGCTGATATTTATAAAGAATTAGAAGAAAGATATGGTTATAAAGTTGCAGAAGAAGAGAAAAATGATTTAACAAC
>CANQIL010000063.1 GCA_947624045.1 uncultured Bacilli bacterium | reverse complement strand
TTCTTGACAAAAGAAAAACCTTATACAATAAGGCTTAGAATACTTTTTCAATTTCTATCAACTGTCAAACTCGGGAGGAAGCCTAGGTTTAGGATATACTATTAAAAAAAGAAGATTTAATTAATAATTTAAAAGGCTAAATTAAAGCCTTTTTTCTTTTAGATTTTACCTAGACACTCCTAATTATTTGTGATAAACTACTATTATAGAAGGTGTAAAGATGTACATAGATTTAATCGTTTTAATACTAATCATATTAGCTGTCATTATGTTTTTTAAAAGATTTGATTCCTTTGTCTATGCTGTTGCCATAGTAGACATATTCTTAAGAATCTTATCATTTATAAAAAATAATATTGGTTTAAAAGACGTTAGTAATTTAATTAGTAAATACTTACCAGATAATATCTTTGCTATTATAAATAAATATAGTAGTGGCTTAATAAATACTATCCTAAAATGGGGCTTTGTACTAATCATGACCATATTCTTAAGTTATGTTATAAAAATATTTATTAAGAAAAAGAAAATCTAAACATTAAAACGACAAATTAGTCGTTTTTTTCTTTATATACTTAGTATGGTGATAAGCAGGTGAAAATATATTTAGATATAGTTTTCTTACTTAATTTCATTATTGATTTTCTAATTTTATATGGTGTTAAAGTAGTCTTAAAAGAAAAAGTAAAATTAATAAGAATACTTTTAGGTAGCCTAGTAGGAAGCCTCACTCTGATAATGCTCTTTGTAAAAATAAATAGCTTTGTCTTAATACTAAGTAAATTCATAATAAGCTTACTAATTATCTTAGTCAGTTTTGGTAAAAAACACTTTTTCAAAAACTTAGCTTATTTTTACTTGATAAGCATTATCTTAGGAGGTAGCTTTTACTTATTAGATATTACATATGAGGAGGGAAATTTATTAGTTTTTAAAAATAATTATCTTATTAATTTTATTATTCTAATCTTTGGAAGTATTCTTATCATCTTTTTATTTGTAAGAGAAAATATCAAATATAAAGAAATATTTTCTAATAAATATATAGTAAAAATATATTTATTTAAAAAGATGTATGAACTAGAAGGTTTTATAGATACAGGAAATAGATTAACAGACCCTTATAAAAAAAGAGCTATTATTTTAGTTAATTTAAAATTAAAAAATAAAGCTAATTATATTTATGTACCCTATAAAGCTTTAAATACTAGTGGTGTTATTCCTTGCTTAAAGCCTGATAAAGTAATTATTGATGATAAAGAATTTAATAATTGCTTGATAGGTTTTAGTAAAGAAAAGTTTAAATTAGATGGATTAAGTTGCATATTACCAAATAAATTTAAGGAGGATTTATGAAAAAAATAGTAGAATTTATTAAAAGATTATTTGTAAAAGTAGGTAGTATTTTCTATGTAGGGGCAACTGATATGTTACCTGAGCCATTATCTAAAGAAATGGAAGATTATTATGTTTCTCTAAAAGATGATGGTGATTTAAAAGCTAAAGATATATTAATTGAGCATAATTTACGTTTAGTAGTATTTTTAGCTAAAAAATATGAAAATACTGGAGTAGATTTAGAAGATCTAGTAAGTATTGGTACTATTGGTTTAATTAAAGGTATTAATACTTTTAGTAAAAGTAAAAATATCAAACTCGCAACTTATGCTTCTAGATGTATTGATAATGAAATACTTATGTATTTACGAAAAAATAAGAAATTAAAAAGCGAAGTTAGTATAGATGCTTCTTTATCTTTTGATGGAGAAGGCAATGAATTACACTTAGAAGATGTTTTAGGAACAGACCCTGATATAGTTACTAAAGGAATCGAAGAAGAAACAGAAAAAAGTATTATGATAAATGAAGTTTTGCATTTAAAACCTCGTGATAGAGATATTATGATATTGAGATATGGCTTAATGGGTAATGAAGAATTAACGCAAAAAGAAGTAGCTGAAAAATTAGGTATTAGTCAGTCTTATATTTCTAGGATTGAAAAAAAAGTAATAAAAAGATTAAAAACGCTAGTTAATTATAGTTAATTAATGTATAATTAATCTAGGAGGGTTAAGGAAATGGCAAAATTATATTTTAGACATGGAGCCATGAATAGTGGTAAATCAACATTGTTGTTGCAAACGGCACATAATTATGAAGAAAAGGGTAAAAAAGTTGTTATTTTAAAACCTAAAGTTGATACTAAGGGTGAAGAAAATATTGTCTCTAGAATGGGTATTTCTAGAAAAGTAGACCATTTAATTAGAGATGGTGAAGATGTTTTTGAATATGTCTTAAAAAATCATAGATTTGCATCTTGTGTTTTAGTAGATGAAGCTCAGTTCATTGAGCCATACCAAGCTGATGAGTTATTAAAAATTGTTGTTGTTATGAATATACCAGTAATTTGTTATGGTTTAAGACTTGATTTTCAAGGTAAAGGTTTTCCAGGTTCAACTAGATTGCTAGAAATAGCTCAATCTATTGAAGAGTTAAAGACGGTATGTGAATGTGGTAGAAAGGCTATGTTTAATGCTAGATTTGTTGATGGAGAATTTACATTAGCTGGTGACCAAATTGCAATAGATGGCGAAAATAATGTTACATATGAGCCATTATGCCATTATTGTTTTTATAGAAAGAAATTTAAATATAAAGAAAAATTAGCCGAAGAAGAAAAAGCTAAAGTCTTAGTAAAAAGATAGGATAGATTAAATTAGTCTATTCTTTTTTTGTGTAAATTTGCATGATAATTTATACCAACTTTTAAAAAACACTTGACAATACCTAATGGGGGGGGGTATGCTATAGTTAGATAAAAATAAAATAGTGAAAAAAAGTTGGTGTTAAGAAGTATGGAAAAGTACAATAAGTTTTTAATAGGTTTAATAGTAGTAACTGTATTAGTAATGACTATAGGCTATTCTGTTTTAAATAGTGATTTGAAAATAAGTGGAGAAGTAAATTATAGAGCTCAAGATGATGTTAGAATAACTAGTTTTACAACTGATAGTAAACCTGATGAAATGACTATCCAATATTCGGATTATTCCAAACATGAAGTTAAGTTAGGCTATACAACAACTGGAGCTTGTAGTATTACTTATACAGTTGAAGTAAAAAATAGTTCTGGTGTAAATATGGGTATTTTAGAAATATATGGTCTTGATGATAATGTAGAAGTACAAGAGAATATTATAGGTACTAAGTTAGTAGGTCCAGCTAGTACTCAAACTTTTACAATTACTTTTAGTCCGAGTAAAGATGAAATAAAGACTTATTTATTAACTTTTGATTTTAAACAAGTATTTACAATTACTTATAATGGTTTTAGTGGTACTGAAAACTTTAAAAAGGAAATATTAGAGGGAGATGATTATTCACAAAACTTTGGTAGTAGTGCTCCAACAAAATTAGAAGTAACAATGGGTGGAGTAGCTATAGAAAACTATACTTATAGTAATGGTACTTTAACTATACTAAATGTAAATGGAAATATAGAAATCACTGCTCCTAATGCTTGTGAATTTCCATCATACACGGATAGCAGTGGTGCCAATGCACCAATACTAAATGGAGATATGATACCTGTTGTATATAGTGAAGAATGCAAAAGTTGGATAAAACAAGATTTAGATAAAAGTTATGATTATGACCATCAAAAATGGGCGAATGCCGTAACTATTTCAGAAGATAGTAAAAGAGCAAAGTCGCTAGGGGTGGAAGCTAAAGATTTGATTAATAGTGCATTAGAAGATACATCACTTGTTTTTAAAAGTACTAATCAAGGTAAGGCAAATTCTACAAGTAGTTTAACATTAGTCTTTGATGCAACTAGTAATGGCAAGATATCTTTTGATTGGCGTGTATCTAGTGAAAAATATGATAAATTAACAATTACTGTAACAATAAATGGCCAAAGTACGATAGTTGCTAATGGTCCTGCAAGTAGTACAGAAGAAGAATCTGGAAAATATGAAAGTGAAGAAATTACTGCTGGTAGCAGTGTTAAGATAGTTGCAGATTTCAAAAAAGACGCTAGTGGTCAAAAATTGGACGATACTGCATACATAGAAAATTTAACTGCTCCTTGGCCTGCAGAAGTAGTTCCTACAGGTAACTATCCGTGGTCGCCCAAAATGGATTATTTAATAGATTCGACCTATGATATTGATGTAACAGCAGATATCTTTTCATTGAAAAACGTCGTTGGTCATAGTTTTAATTCAAGTGATATAGGAAAATATATGTGTTCAGATGGCTCAACAAGTTGTAGTGAACTATATAAAATAACAAAAGTAGAAGGAAATGTTGTAAAAGAAGTAGAAAAATATACAATTGAGCAATTTAAAGCAAGAGAAACCTATAAAGAAGCACCTGTTGGAACGGTAATTCCTATGAGTGATATAAATACTATGTGGGTTTGGATTCCAAGATATTCCTATACAATAAAAAGTATAGATGGAACAAACTATTATGGTAAAGCTACCTATGGAAATGATAATCCAACAAGAGAATTGCCAGGAGAAATAGATGTAAAATTTATAAAAGATACAACTGAAACAGGAATGGCTAAATATATAGGTGATAGTGTAGATGGATGGAGAACAAATGAAGCTTTTAATTTTGATGGAGTAACTCAAGCAGGTATGTGGGTAGGCAAATTTGAAGTATCAGGAAGTTTATCAAAAACAGAACAAGCTTGTGTAGATGAGGCATGTGATGTTAGTAATATTACAATAAAGCCTGGTATTTCTTCGATAAGAAATCAAACTATAAGTAGTTTTTTCTATATGGCAAGAAGCATACAAATACATGATTCAAATGTATTTGGATTTAGTAATAATGGCAATTTACATATGATGAAAAATGATGAGTGGGGAGCAGTAGCCTACCTTTCCCAAAGTAGATATGGCAAATATGGAAATAATGATTATACTGGAGCCAATAAAGAAGTATATATAAACAATAATGTTAACCATATAGCAGGATATAGTGGAGGAAGTCCAAACGCAACTAGGTCATCAACAACATATGAATATGACAACACAACTAATTTAGGTACAGGACAGGGTCAAGTTGGACCTGGAGCTTCTACAACAGGAAATATATATGGAATATATGATATGAGTGGTGGAACAGATGAGTATGTAATGGGTATATTAGAATATGATGCACAAGGAATAGAAGACCACAATGGACAAATTTTGTCAGCAACATCTGGGTTTAAAGGATTAAGTAGAGATGGAAGTGCAACAGGAACTTATGAATTCCCCGAAATGAAATATTATAACAAATATAAAAGTGCCAATCCTGCAGACACCGCTATACCATCATCAGATAGTTGGATATTAGCAAAGACTGAATCGGCTTGCGATGAAAAAGTATGTTATGGTCATGCCTTATCAGAAACTTACGGAGCAAGTAGTGGAACAAAAGGTTGGTATAATGATAATGAAGATTTTGTTAAAAGCCTCCTACCATGGTTTAGTCGTGGCGGTTCGTGTTCTGGCACCACGAATGCAGGAATATTTTACACTGATTGCTACTATGGCAGTTCAACTAGCGATTATACTTGTCGATTGACATTAACCCCTTAAAAAGGGGCTGTCCGGAAATTAACGAATTAATTTCTTGACAGTTCCTTTTTTTAATAATTTAAAAAAACCCTGATTTCATA
>CANQIL010000062.1 GCA_947624045.1 uncultured Bacilli bacterium | reverse complement strand
AGTTTTGTATGCTATATTACTTGTATCAAGACTTAACGAAATAATAAAATTATGGATAGCAAATACACTCTTAATCAAATGGTCGGAGGTTCGAATCCTCTATGGCGCACCATTTAAGTATTTACACAGCTTTTTATGGTTGAGATTAAAACTGTGTAAATTGTTTTAATGATACTTATATAAGTTTTCTTATATAAGTATTTTTTAACTCGCATTTCTTTCACTTTCATAACATATGTCTTTATAATCATAAGCTTTTTTCATTTCTAATTTTTTTTGTTTAGAAGTTACTTTAATATAATATTTTTGTGTTGTTTGAAAATCTGTATGTCCCATTAATCGCATAAGTACAATTTCTTTCATTCCTTGCTCTGAACAATATGTAGCAAATGAATGTCTAAGACCATAAGGAGTTATTTTTTCCAAATGGTATTTCTTACAAAATTTTGGCATACCACTAGATAAAGTATCTGAAACATAAGGTTGATATGTTCTACCTAAAAACATATACTCATTTAAAGTCCATTTTCTATTATGCCTTTTTATAGCTTTTGAATTTTTAAATAATTCTTTTTGTTCTTGCTTATGCTTTAGTAATACTTCCATTAATCTAGGCTCTAATGGTATTCTTCTATAACTTTCAGGTGTTTTCAATTTGTCATCATGTCTAGTATGTCCTATAGGTTTCATATCATTATCATATACAATAAAATCCTTATAAGCATTATTGATAATCAACTCGTTATTATCTAAGTCCATAGCAGACCATTTTAAACCACAAGCCTCTTCTGGTCTAATACCTGTAAGTAGCATAGTTTCAAATAATAAAGACATATCTGTATTTTCTTTTTCAAAATAATCAAGCCACATATTTTGTCTATCTGGTTCAATATAATCAGTAAGTTTTTCAATTTCTGTTTTAGAAACTTGAACAGGTTTATCAACATTCACTAATGGATTTTCTGTGATTTTTTTGTTTTTAATAGCACACTTAAATAACATATTTAAAATTATATAGGATTGTCTTTTTGCATTTTGACTTTTGATATTTTTTAATAATTCTATTATAAAGTCCTCTGTTAATTCATGTAAATATAATTTTTTATTCTTTTTGCAATAAGGAAGTATACTGTTAATAATTATTTTATAATAACCGTCAATAGTTTTCTTACTTAATGGCTTTGGATTATCTCCTGTTTTATTACATAAAGAAAATTTATATTTTATCCATTCCATAGCAAAATTTTCAAATATCACTTTGTTTTCTATTGTAGATTTTGGCTTTTCGTAATTACTTGATAGATTTTTATTTATTATTGGTGTATTAATATTAGCAATATTTAATGGTTGATGAAATGGCAAAATGTTAGTTTGTAAACTTATATTTTGTAGAATATGTGCATTGATATTGTTAATTTTATTTACTATAATTAATGTATTTTGCAAGATTTCTGGTGTTGATATACCAGTCTTATTGACACTATCAACTAATCTTTGCGAAACTCTATCATCAAATTTACAAGTAATTAATCCATTGCTAAAAGCTGTATCTATGTAAGCTATAACTTTATTTAAAAGACCTAATAACGCTAACTCTTCAGTTGTTCCACTATTTTCAATTCTTTTTGCAGGTTCACCTCCAATTTTTAATTAAATTGTAGCAATGTAATAACCATTGCGTTTTAAAGTTATTGAAACTTCATATTTTTTTGTTCTTTCTCTTTCCAATATTTATTTCTCCTTTCTGGTTGTAAAGAAGTAAACAAATTCATATTGGTAAAAGTTATCAGAATAAATTTGTTTACATTTTACAATTAAATCTAGCAAAAAACAAGTAGAATTAACTTAATTTGTTATAACGAACATAATTTTTTGAAAGCCAGATAGGTAATTGTTCTTTGTCAATTAATATCTTTCTAGGAGATATTAAAGCAGGAAAGCCTTTCATTTTTACTAATTTTAACATAGTATTTCTACCAATGTTTGTATATTTACAAGCCTCTGGAATTTTTATATAACAAGTTTCTTCTTTACTTTTTATCATATCAATATATTTTAAATAACTTAAATTTCTCATTTTATTTTCCTCCCTAACTTATGGAAGAAGCAAGAGATAAAATTTTGGTATGTTTGTTACTAATTATTTATTATTATTTATTATTATTTCTGTATTATTTGTTATTTATATTATTTTTTCACTTTTTCCATATTAAAATTATAATAACTTATAATGATATTGGTATTAATGGCTTAATGAAGTCAAAGTTTTGCGAATCAAGATTTTCATATATGCCCTTTTCACAATAAAAATTGCTTTCATTAAATAGTAAAAGTTGTAACATTATTAAATTAATAAATACCTCATCAATTTCTAAGCTAATATCTATATATTTATTCATAACGTTACAGAGATTTCTAGCAGAGTCTTTGGTTAGCTCTTTTTGAAAGTTTATATTAAATATATTAAAAAGTATCTTGTAATCCCATATAAAAAAAGGCTTTTTGTTGTAATATATTTTTTTGTAATATAATCCTTTTTCATCTACAGGAAGATATTTGCTAGAAGTTAAGACTTTTTTATCAAAAGCTATATTTTTAATAAGAAAGCCTTTATCTATTAGTAGTTTATTAACAAGATAAGGAATAATCTTATTGCAATTTAATGTATCTTTCAATAAAGTAGCGAACTCTGTGGCAGAAATAAAATCTCCATCTCCAATAGTTTTTATAGCGATATTCGAGTTTGAATAAGTAATATAAGATAAATGCAAAAAATCATTTAATGTCATATTTAAGCTTTCAAGTATATTCAAATAAGTATTATTTATAAGGCATACACCTCCTTCTTTTTTTGAAATTGTATATTATTTATGGTTTTTCGTAGCTATATAGTACCCAAATATAGCCATTTCATAAAATAAATACATTTCGAGTTTTCCTCATCGATAGAGCATACTGGTACAATAGAAACACAACCAGCAATGTATGAAATAATACATACATAATATGTGTTTCCAATAAATAACTAATATAAGCATAAAGTAATAAACCTATAATTGATTTATAAATCAATTAATTTAGTTGGCTCTTTAATCGGATAATCCTCAAGTGTAGTATCAAGAATAGATTTAATAAAAGTAGAATTACAACCAAATTTATTTTGTAATTCATTTACTGTATGCATATACAAGTTATAGACAAATTCTTTATTAGTTACAAGTCCGTAATAATTATAATTCCCCATTAAATATTGATTTAGTGTTTTAATTAAGTTGTAAATACATTCTTCAATAGATTTTGTAGTTTTTTCTGTTATTTCATTACATTTTCTATCAGTTTTTTCTAATGTTGTAACATAATTTACTATATTATTTTTGCAATAAATATTAAAACCTAAAAAAGTAAATCTATCTGATGTATTATCATTTATGTCGAATTTTATAATTCTAGTTTTATCTTGTTGGAGTTTAAGACCAAATTGTAACAGTCTTTCTTCAATAGTTTTATAGAAATATAAAGCCTCTTTATGACAGCTAAAGCAAGCTATAAAATCATCGCAGTATCTTATTAAAATATTATTACTATTTATAGCCTTAATACTTTTTTCAAACCATACGTCTAATACATAATGAAGATATACATTTGCTAAAATTGGAGAAATAAGACCGACCTTGAGGTGTTCCTATTTCTGTTTTATGAAACTCTCCATTTATCATAATGCCACTTTCAAGAAATCTTTTGATATATTTTATAAAATGCCTGTCAATAATCTTAATTTTAAGTAACTCTAATAATTTCTGATGATTTATATTATTAAAGAAACCCTCTACATCTGCTTCAACAATATATTTTGTATTATTATTGTATATAGTATTTTTTAATTGACTTAATGCCGTATGACAATTTCTATTAGGTCGATAACCATTAGAACAATCTAAAAATATTGGTTCATATATTGCAGTTAAAATTTCTGATATAATAGCTTGTACTAATTTATCTTCATAGCAAGAAATACCGAGAGGTCTAATTTTGCCATTTGACTTTGGTATTTCTATTCTACATACTGGCTGAGGATAATAAGTACCTTTTTTAATTCTAGTGACTAAGTTTTGTAAATTACTATTAAGATTAATGTTATATTTATACTTAGTCATACTATCAATACCTATTGTTTTATTTCCATTCATAGAATTATGAACTTCTTTTAATTTATCAATAGTAAAATATTTCATTAAATTTTGTACATTACCATATTTTTTATCTGTTATTTTATATCTTTTTTTATACTCATTTTTTCCCTCATTCCTTTAATAAAATAACTTGTATCTCTTGACAATATTGACAAAAAGTAGTATTATATAAAAGAAAAATACAAAATATAAACATACTGAAAAAACAGTCTGTTAATATTTAAAGTAATAAGAGTTCAGTTTTCTAGGCGGATACTCTTATTTTTTTATGCTTTAGAACCTTTAGAGAATTACTTTTAAACTCAAAAATCTTGTGATATAATTTTATTGTGAGAAAAATTATATAAAGCTCCTTAGCATTTCTATTTATTATTATATAGACCTAAACTATATAAGTCTATATAAACTCTAGATGTTGTTAAGGGGTATGACAGGAGAATTTATAATGAAAAAAATGTCAGATGAACTAACAAATGATGAAATAAAAAAGAATATAAGTAATATGATAAATAGATTTGAGAGTGCAAAAGAAAAAACAGATGAATATATAGCTAATAAAATTAACATAAGTAGGTCTACAGTAACAGAATGGAGAAATAAAAAAATGCTCCCAAAGATTTATCTACATTATTAAAATTATCAAAAGTATTAGAATGTACACTTAATGAATTAGTGTATGGAATTAATATAAAAAGTGGAGAAATATCTATTATACGAAAAGCAGGCTTGACAGAAAAATCAATAAAAATCTTGACTAATAATTATATTTCACCTAATAATGTTTTATTTGGAGAAATCGAATATAAGCAAAGTTTTAACAGATTAATAAATTATTTGATTTGTAAAAATGAAAATATAATTGATAGTTCATCTCGAGGATATGTTGGTAATTTAAAGAAAAATATGTTAAATTCAATCTTTAAACAAGCAGAGACTTGTATAAATGAACTTAGAAACGTTATATATCGAAATAAAGAATATCAGAATAAAACTTATGAACAAATAAAAAAGAGAAACTTATTCCTAAAAATATAAGTGATAAAATTGAAAAGTTACCAGAAATAGTTCAATCTTATATAGCAGATGAAGTAGATAAAAAAGTTAATGATATTATATGTATTAAATAAAATAAAAGCCAATTTATATTAACAAATTAAAACAAAAGATGATATAAACATATAACTTTATACCAAAGCAAATAAAAACTGTTAAAATGTAATTATGAACGTATTCGATATATAAAATATACAAGTTTTATAAAATAAATTGACCCAATAAGAGTTATGACTTATAATAAACCTATCCTTTTTTGGAGGAAATCTAGGAAAGGAGGGTAACTCAATATGACAGCGTTCGATTTAATCTTTTTTCTGATAGTATTGCTTTTAGGCAAGAATTGGGGGAAAGATAACGGCAAAAGGTAGAAATACCAAAGGTGGCAAAGGTCAGCCACCTTTTAATTTTGCATAAAAAAAGAGATATGCGGTCAACATATCTCCAGCAACTCGACAGCGTTCGACTACGACTTGCTTAAGCTAATATTATTATAGCTCATTTTTTAGTATATGTCAAATATAACTTTTTATACTATAATAAATGAGGAATGTATAAAATTAGCTGAAATATCAAGAAATAGTTATTATAAATATAAGCGAGAACTGAAAGCTGAAATAAATAAAAATATATAAGCACGAGA
>CANQIL010000061.1 GCA_947624045.1 uncultured Bacilli bacterium | reverse complement strand
ATTTTAGACATGACATTACCTCGATTCTTGTGTATTGTTTATTCTAAAAACATTATATCGAGTAATGTCATTTTTTGGTAGATGAAAATAATAAATTCTATATAAAAAATTACTCCAAAAAGGGAGTGATTGAAAAAAGTATAGAAAAATATTAATAAATAAAGAAAAAAATGGGTAGTTTGCATAAAAACTATGCACACTACCTAACTATGAAAGAGGTGTTATTTTGGAAAGCTTAACAACCGCTATAAGCGTACAAGTAGATAGACAAGACAAAGAGTTAGCAACTGGTATTTTAAATAATTTAGGGTTAAATATGAGTACATATGTCAATATGGCAATAAAACAATTAATTAATAAAGACGGCATACCTTTTGAGGTAGTAAATCCTAGACCAAGTAAAGAATTATTAGAGGCAATACAAGAGGGCGAAGATATACTAAACGGAAAAGTAAAAGCAAAAAGTTATACTAATATGTATGAAATGTTAAAGGATTTAAAGGCTTAATATGTTTAATTTAGAAAATACAAAGTACCACGTACAATATACTAGCCGATTTAAAAAAGAATTTAAAAAAATTTTAAAGCAAGGAAAAGACGAAAAATTATTTTTAGAAGTGCTTAACGTTATAGCAAACGGCGAAGAATTAGACGAAAAGTATAAAAATCATAAACTAATAAATGATAAAACTTTTAAAGAGTGTTACGAGTGTCATATACAACCTAACTGGCTATTAGTTTATAAAGTACAAAATAATGAGTTAGTATTATTGCTTTTTGCTACTGGTAGTCATAGCGAATTATTTAATAAATGATGTTTCTTGAAGGTTAAAACCTTCTTTTTTTTAAATCCTTAACATAAGTATAAAAAAATAGACTACTTAATAGTCTATTTTCATTGCTTTCTTTACTTTTTTTAATTGCTCTTCGGATTTAGCTCGAGCTATATTAGTACCATTTTCTAAAATCTCTTTTACTTTTTCATCAGTGAATTGCTTTCTTCTTTCTTGAATTGGCTCTAAAAATTTATTCATAGCTTCAATAAGTTCTTTCTTACAAGTAACACAACCTCTAGCGCCTTTTTTACATTCACTACAAACTTTTTCTATATTTTCCTTTGTATTAACAAGCTTATGATAATAATAAACCATACATACATCAGGATTAGCTGGGTCATCTTTTTTTATCTTTTTAGTATCCGTTAATGCATTCATAATTTTTTTAGAAATAGTATCTTTATCATCAATTAAATAAATAGCGTTTCCTAAACTTTTACCCATCTTTTCATTGCCATCAAGGCCTTTAACTCTAGTCGTATTACTTAAAACTTGCTCAGGTTCTTTTAGAGTTTGCCCATAAATTGAATTAAACTTTCTAACTATTTCCCGACATTGTTCTAAAAGAGGCAATTGGTCATCACCAACCGGAACAACTTCACCATCAAAAGCAGTAATATCGGCAGCTTGACTAACTGGGTAACCTAAAAAGCCATAAGTGATACTCTCACCATTATTTCCAAATAATTCTTTCTTTTGTGATATTTCTGTTTTAACAGTAGGATTTCTTTGTAATCTCGCAACAGTTACTAAATTAGAATAAAAAACAGTTAACTCAGCTATTTGCGGTATCTTTGATTGAATAAAGAAATGTACTTTGTCAGGATTAAGACCTATCGCTAATAAATCTTTGGTTATTTCAAAAACATTTTCCCTAACTTTACTAGGATTAGTAAAATTATCAGTTAAAGCTTGAACATCAGCTATTTCTAAATAAAAATCATAATCATCTTGCAACTTTAAATAATTTATCCCAGCACCAAAATAATGTCCTAAATGAAGATTACCTGTAGGACGAAGACCAGTTAAAATTGTTTTCATACCATCACTTCCTACAAATATTTTATCATAAAAAAGATACTTTACAAAGAATAAAATATGTTGTACTATTAAAATGCACTTTTAAGGGGGAAAGATTAATTTATGGGAAAAATAGTTTTATTAATTGGGCCATCTAATTCCGGAAAAGATACAATGTTTAAATTAGTAAAAGAAAAAATATCTATACCATTTGAAAATATAATATTACATACAACAAGACCTAAAAGGTCAAATGAAGTTGATGGTAGAGAATATTATTTTTGTACGGAAAGACAAATGAAAAAGTTGCTTAAAAATGATGAAATAATTGAAAGAAGAAGTTACAATACTGTTCATGGTATATGGTATTATTTTACATCTAGTAAAAATTTTGATTTAGAAAATAATAATTATTTAGGATTAAATACTTTGATGGGACTTGATAGATACTTAAAGTATTTTGGAGAAGAGAATATTATTTCTTTATTTTTACAAGTAGATGATGGTGTTAGACTACAAAGAGCTTTAGATAGAGAAAAAATGTTAGAAGTACCAGATTATAAAGAAATGTGTCGAAGATATATGGCTGATTGTGAAGACTTTTCTTTAGAGAATCTACAGAAAAGAAAGGTAAGTGCAATTATTGATAATAATGGTACATCATTAGAATCTTTAGAACAGATTAATAAAGTATTACAAAAGCATTTATAAAAAATAATAGTTATAAAAAATATACAAAAAAACATTGACCTTTTATCAATTTATAGTATTATTATAAGTGTCTACAAAGAATAAACTGTGTTCTTAACGAACGTATCGGTTTTTACCGAAAGACTGTAGTCTTTACGACTGTATGGCTATTACTTTATGTAATTGCTACAACCGTATAATTCATTTATGATAAATTTTAAAGAAAAGTTTTAATTGACAAACATATAATTTTAGTAGTAGAATTAATTTTGAAATCAATGAGGAAGACGTAGTAAAAGACTTTTAGCTTTTCTAGAGAGTTAGGGTATGGTGGAACCTAATAAAAGCTATACTTTGAAGAACACTTCTGAGTACTTAAAGAAATTTAGTAGACTAAGTCGGAAGCTCACCGTTATATGGGCTAAGGTTTGATGGAACCGAAAGTGATTACGAAAGTAATAATTAGGGTGGTACCGCGGAAACACTAGTTTTTCGTCCCTTGGGGATGAGACTAGTGTTTTTGTTTGGAGGGATATGAATGATAGAAAAAGAAAAATTAAAAGACTATGCTAAAAAGCTAATGTTTGATATGGATGATGAAGAGTATACAACTTTACAAGAAGAATTTGCTGTTATCTTAAAGCAAATGGATTTGATAGGAAAGATTCCTAATATCAAAGATGTTGAGCCTATGAGTTTTCCATTTATAAATGAAACAGCTGTTTTAAGAGAAGATGAAGTAGGAGATTATTTAACAGTAGGAGAAGTGTTAAGTAATACTAAGCATCAAATAGATAATCAAGTTAAAGTACCAAAGGTGGTGGATGAAGATGTATAGAGGCAAAAGTATTAAAGAATTAAATGAGCTGTTTTTAAAGAATGAATTAACTAAAGAAGAAGCCTTTTTTAAAGCCAATTCTTTAGCTCATTATTTTCAAGATGATTATAATTCTTTTGTAACTATTTTAGATAAAGTAAAAATTAAAGATACTGATAATGTTTTAAGTGGAATACCTTATTCTTTGAAAGATAATTTTTCAACAAGCAATATCTTAACAACGGCATCTTCTAATATTTTAAAAGACTATGTTCCGGTTTTTGATGCTACAGTGTATAAAAAGCTAAAAAAAGCAGGAGCTAGTTTAGTAGGAAAATGTGTTTTAGATGAGTTAGCGATGGGTGGTACAGGAACTACTGGACATACTGGAATAGTTAAAAATCCTTACGATAAAACAAGAATGATTGGTGGTTCTTCCGCTGGTAGTGTTGCTTCTGTTGCTTTAGGAATTACACCTTTTTCCATAGGTTCAGATACAGGGGATTCTGTTAGAAAGCCAGCTAGTTTTGGGGGCGTAGTTGGGTTTAAGCCAACTTATGGCTTAATTTCTAGATACGGACTATTTCCATTTGCTTCTTCTTTAGACCATGTGGCTGTTGTGAGTAGAAATGTAGAAGATAGTGCCATTGTCGTTGATAATATTAAAGGACTAGACCCACTAGATATGGTCACTTATGACTCTAGTAAGATATCTCTTTTAGATTCAATAAATAACGATATAAAAGGAAAAAAGCTTTTTTACATAAAAGAAATTTGTGGAAAGGATACTTATAAAGATAGTGATGATGAAGAATTAAAAAAAGTAATCGATTCTTTTTATGAGTTATTAGATAATCTACGTAAAATGGGCTTTATTATTGAAGAAGTATCTGTTGATAAAGCATTACTTGAAGCAATGTATCCAACTTATATGTGTATAAGTTGTGCTGAGGCTACTTCTAATAATGCAAACCTTACAGGTATTCAATTTGGGACTCGTGGAAGTGGGGAGTCTTACGAAGATATAATGTTTGATGCTAGAACAAAAGGTTTTAGTGAACTTATTAAAAGACGTTTTATCTTAGGTAGCTATATTTTACAAAAAGAAAATCAAGAGAAATTATTTTTAAATGCTAAACGAGTAAGAAGACTAATTGTTTCTAAAATAAATGACTTATTTAAAGAATACGATGGAATGATTGCTCCTTGTAGTGGAGGAGTAGCTCCTCATTTTGATAAGACAAGTGAAAAATTATCGGAGCGTTACTTAATATTAGAAAATCATCTTGTTATTGGTAACTTTGGCGGTTTTCCGTCAATTACACTTCCCTTTATGAAAATTGATAATTTACCAGTAGGTGTTAATATTACCGGAAGAGTTAAAGATGATGCCTTAGTTTTAAATATGGCTAAAAAAATAGAAGAGATAACGGGACTTAAAAATATTTATGCGGAAGTAGGTGATGTTGATGTATAAAGTAGTTATTGGTTTAGAAGTGCATGTGGAATTAGAAACTAAATCAAAAAATTTTTCCTCTGCACCTAATACATTTTCCAACTTTCCTAATGAATATGTCGCTCCAGTCGACTTAGGCTTACCAGGTATTTTACCAGTTGTTAATAAGGAAGCTTGTAGGAAAGCTCTTTTAACCGCTATGGCTCTTCATTGTGAAGTACCTGATGAAGTTTTATTTGATAGAAAAAATTATTTTTACCCCGATTTACCTAAGGGATATCAAATAACCCAAGTTACTAAGCCAATGGGAAGAAAAGGCTATTTAGATATATTAGTTAATGATAAAGTAAAAAGAGTTTTTATTCATCAACTTCACTTAGAAGAAGATACCGCCTCTTTAGAGCATAGAAGTAAATACTCATTAATTGACTATAACAGAAGTGGTGTTCCTTTAGTAGAAATAGTTACAGAGCCTTGTATGGAAAGTGCTTTAGAAGCCGTTACTTTTTTAGAAGATTTAAAAGATGTCTTTTTATACTTAGGAGTAAGTGAAGCTAAAAGTAATTATGGCCAAATGCGGTGTGATGTTAATATTTCTTTAATGGAAGATGGCGCAACAGAGTTAGGTACAAAAGTAGAGATGAAAAATATTAATGCATTTAATAACGTAAAAGCCGCAATTGAATATGAAATAAAAAGACAAAGCGAAATTCTAAGTAAAGGTGGTAGTGTTTTACAAGAAACAAGACGAATTGCCGAAGATGGAAAGACTTATGCAATGAGAGAAAAAGTAGACGCTATTGATTATAAATATTTTATTGAGCCTAATATTCCACCTGTTAAGTTAGAAAAAAGCTTTTTAGAAGAAATAAGAAGTACTTTACCAGTATTAAAATTAGATAGATATTTTCATTATATAAACTTAGGTATTAATAAAGAAGATGCTAAAAGTATTGTTAGAAATAGAAAAGTAGCTGATTATTTTGATGAAGTTTTACATAAAGCAAAGAATAAAGACTTAGCTGTTAATTTTATGATGAGTGCTGTTATGAGTACTTTAAATAAATTAGAAATAGGAATTGATGAGTTGTTTATTACACCTGATATGTTAGCTAATTTAATTAATTTAGTAAATGAGGGTAACATTTCTTTAGACCATAGTAAAAAGATTTTATATAAAGCTATTGATGAGAAAATTCACCCCTTAGAATTAATAGAAAAAGAAAATTTAAAACAGATTAATGATGAAGATGTCTTATTAGAATTAATTAATAAAATAATGGATGATAATAAAGAGCAAGTAAGACAATATATTGAAGAAGATAATGAGCATGTAATTAATTTCTTTATTGGTAAGACTATGAAAGAATCTAATAGAAAGGCTAATCCTAATAAATCATTAGAAATTATTAAAAAAGAACTTGAAAGGAGAAAGAAAGATGAGTGCGACGGTTCGGTCATAATTATATAGTTGGAGACAAACCAACCTAACAAACTTGGTCAAGAGTTAGTACTA
>CANQIL010000060.1 GCA_947624045.1 uncultured Bacilli bacterium | reverse complement strand
TCAGTGCGTTCACTTTTTTTTACGTCTTATTATTTTCTTATTTCATCAAATTTTGATTAACAAAGGAATTTATTCATGCTATAATAAATCCCAAGGGGGATAAAAATTATGTATAATCAAAAAGATCTATATCAACTAGCCGAAAGACTTATAAGTGTTACTTATGGTGTTTTAAATACATATGACCTTTTAGGAAATTCTTTTACTGATAACAACTTATACAATAAAAATTTAGAATATTTAAAAGTAGCCTTTGAAATAGAAAATGATCTTTACAAAAAAATAGGTAATAATCTACTTACCAGCAAAGAATTTAATAATGCTTTAAGATTAGCATTTGAAAATACTAATTATGATGAATCTACCTATGAAGAAATACATTTTCGCATTTATAATTATATAGATAGTATTATTTATTACTACCCTTTTAGAGAAACTCGCTATTATCCAAATGAAAATATTGTAATAAATAATGAAACTATCGATAGACATATAGTTTTTGATATAAATTTATTAGATATTTATAATCTAGAACAAATCATGAATAATGAAAAATTAAGCTTTTTACTTCCCTATCTTATTGATGCTAAACATTTATTATTATTTCGCTGTAAATTTTATGATAATCTAGCTTTTAAAGAGCTAACAAATGCTAAACCAACTTCTAGAGAACGCTTACTTAAATTTAATCATAATAAGGAAATTATTGATGCTAAGTTTAATGAAATAATAGAAAATGGCTTAAGAGAAAGCATAGAAGAAGCTTTTTCATATGAAGATTCCAGTAAGGATAATGAAGACTATTGCAAATTAATAATTAATTTAGTTCAAATAAAAACTCACCTCGATTTAACTACTAGAGATGAAGCTTTTGATGTATTTAGAAAATATTATAATCTACTAGAGCATAATGATAACTTAAAATATTTATTTGAAAAAAGCAGTGTAAATAAAAATATAAAGATACTAATAAAAAATAATTTAATAGAAAAAAGTGATAATTCGCTTCTTAAAGTTTAATTATCACTTTTTTTCTAATTTTAAAACTAATTTTTCAATATATTCTTGACTTTTATTTAACTGTACTATTTTTCTATTTAATTTTTTACTTATATAATCTTTTCTTTCTTCTTTTTTCTTTTTTAATAAAAAGTACATAATTATAAAAGTTATAGCTAATGATAAAACAACTAAATCAACCCAAGGAATACTCTTAACTACTTCACCACTTTTATTAATTTCAACTAACTCACCCTTTTTATCAGCTATATAAAAACTATGAACTATTTTAACAAAGCTATCTATTCCCTCAAAGTATTCTTTATTTTCAAAGAAGTTATGAACATATTCTAAAATATCTTGAATTCTTTTTTCGGTATATATATTAAATACTTCTCCTGATGTAAACATATAAATATTATAATTATTATCAATCATCTGTATAAAAAATATTAATCCCTCTTTTTTAAAATTATTATAATCATAAAAATTATAAGCATAAGCAACTGGTGTTATTTGTGAATCATCTTTTTCAGTAATAATAACTAAATCCATGGAGCTATCATCAATAAATTTTTTTATCTTTTCAAATATTTCCTCTTCTTCTTTTTCACTTAATAAAGCTGCATAATCATAAATCTTTTCACTAGCATCAACTGCTTTCGTATTTAAAATATAATCTATATTTTCAGAATTAACAGTAACACTACTAGGCACCCGTAAATTATCTTTTGTTCTTTCATAAGTTTTAGTACTAGCCAAAGCTACATCACTAAAACTAAGAAAACAAATTAAAATTAATATTGCTTTTTTCATAAACTTCTCCTAAATTAAATACACAATTAAGAAAGAAACTAAAAAGATTAAAAGAAATATTATTATTGAAACAATTAGTATTTTACTTTTACTTATCGGAAAATCTCCCACTATCTTACCAGTTTGTCCATTAATTAGTATAGTATAGTTTTTATTTTTATAAGTAAAATTATAAAGGTAAATAGGTAATAAAATATTTCTTTTAAATATTTCTTTTATTTGTAAATTATTTTCATTAACACTCATCTCATCATATATATCATAATTTTTAATTTGTTTAACTACATCTTTATAAATACTTGTCTTAGTCTTATCTAAACATTCAGCTATATTAGCATCATTTTCTAGTTTTTCTTTGTCAACTTCTTTAACAGACTTACTTAAATCAAATGGTTCTAATTTAGAAATAAGTAAACTATCAACGCCACTATTTCTAGACATTAATATATCTTCATAAGTAAAAGAGCACTCATATTTAGTTTTAAATCTATCTACTTCCCTATATTTATAATTTTTATCAACCCATTTTTTTAGTATTTTATCAGCATTAAAAGTTATATTACCCGAAACTAAAAAATCATAAATTGAAATAGGTACATACCTAGCCTCTATATTTTTATAAATATCTGCCTTTTTTAATGAGCTTGGTTTAAATAAAAAGTATTTACAATATTTTTTAAGTATTTTATGACAAGCTTCTTCATTAATATTAAATAAGATACACTCTTCTTCCAAAGAAAAATTAAAATCTTCATTCATAGTATCACTACCTTAGCAAAATTATATCATAGAAAAAAAAGAAAAAACAAGAAAATTACTTATCTTGCTTTTCACAAACAGCTGATTCTTTTTTAATAACATCTAATAATCTTTTAGCTTCTTTTGAATCAACTTTAATATTATTATCAATATTATTTAGTTTTTTTAAAATACTAAAAACTTTTTTATCATTTTCCATTCTACCACCTTTAATAGTATATGGAATTTTTGCTTTTCTATCCTCTACATTTACCTATTAATTACTATGTCACTATAAATGTAAAACGAATAAAAGCATCTTTAATTTAATTATTCTTCTCTATTTTCTCTTTTCCACCCATATAAGGTTGCAACGCTTCAGGAATTAAAACACTTCCATCTTTTTGTAAGTTATTCTCTAAAAATGCAATAAGCATACGTGGTGGTGCAATTACGGTATTATTCAAAGTATGAACAAATTCTTTTTCACCATTTTCCTTTTTATATCTAATAGCTAATCTTCTAGCTTGGGCATCTGTCAAGTTAGAACAAGAGCAAACTTCAAAATATTTTTGTTGTCTAGGACTCCAAGCTTCAATATCACAAGAACGATATTTTAAATCAGCTAAATCACCAGAACAGCATACTAATTTACGTACTGGTATATTTAAACTTCTAAACAATTCAACTGAATAATTCCACATTTTTTCATACCACTCATCACTATCTTCTTTTTTACACAATACAACCATTTCTTGTTTTTCAAATTGATGTATTCTATAAACACCTCGCTCTTCAATACCATGAGAGCCAACTTCTTTTCTAAAACAAGGTGAATAAGAAGTCATAGTAATTGGCAAATCGCTTTCTTTTAAAAGTTGGTCCTTAAATTTAGCAATCATAGAATGCTCACTAGTACCAATCAAATAAAGGTCTTCTCCCTCAATCTTATACATCATATTTTCTTTTTCTTCAAAAGACATAACTCCATTAACAGCATCTCCATGAATCATATAAGGTGGAATACAATACGTAAAACCTTTATCTATCATAAAGTCTCTTGCATAAGCTAATACGGCTGAATGAAGTCTAGCAATATCGCCCATTAAATAGTAAAAGCCATTTCCAGAAATTCTTCCCGCTGCCTCTTTATCAATACCATTAAAACTTGCCATAATATCAGCATGATAAGGAATTTCAAAATCAGGAATCCAAGCTTCCCCAAAACGTTCTTCCTCAACATTTTCACTATCATCTTTGCCAATCGGTACATCATCAGCAATTATATTAGGTATCATCATCATTATTTCTTTTATTCTCTTAGAGCTTTCTTCTTGTATTTGTTCAAGTCTTTCTATTTCTTCCGTTGTCTTTTTAATTTCTTCTTTTAACAAATTAGCTTCCTCAATTTTTTTATCTTTCATAAGTAAGCCAATTTCACTACTTTTTTTATTCTTATCAGCTTTCAAGCTATCTGCCTTAGTTTGTGCTTCTCTATTTTTAATATCTAACTCATACACTTCATCTACTAAAGGCAATTTTTCATCTTGAAATTTTTTTCTAATATTTTCCTTTACTTTTTCTTTTGATTTTTCATCTCTAATTAAATTTATATCTATCATTATAATTCCTCCCATAATAATTTATTAATATTTTTATAAAGTATCTTTTCTATTTCTTCATCACTAAATTTATCTTTAAGTAACTCTATAATACTATTTTTAATATTACTATACTCAAAAACTTGCTTACTAAATTCTCTATCAAACAAATCTTTTTCAAAAAGCATATCATCACTCGCAACACCAATACAGTCTATTCCTACTAATTCTTTTAAATGTTCAATATGCTTAACATAATATTCATTTAACTGCTCTTGGGTTGCTCTTGAATCAAGTACAAACTCTGAATAAGAAACAACTCCTATAACAGGCTTAAATTCTTTTAAAGACAAAATCTCTTCATCATTCAGATTTCTCTGATTAGAACAAATCTTATAACAATTAGAATGACTCGCAATAACTTTTACTTTTTTTCCTAATTTCTTTTGTTCTTTTAAAACTTCCACAGTATCATAAAATGTCTTTTTATTCATATGTGATACATCTATACAAATACCTAAATCAATTGCTTTAATTAAAAATTTTCTTCCTAAATCAGTAAGCCCATTTTCACTATCCTTACCCGACCCATACTTATTAGGATTATTCCATACTAATAAAATATTTCTAAGACCTAAGTCATATAACTCTTCTAATTCTTCTAAATTATTAATATATCCACAACCCTCAATACTTAAAATAACTTTATTTAAAGGCATATATTTTGAAAGTATATCTTTAGCTATTTTAAACATTTCTACAACATTAATATCAGTATAATTACTACCAAACTCTTCAAGCATTTCACTTTTACTCATAAAATACATATTCGCAATAACTTTCGAGACATTATCAGGATTAAAATTTTTCATAACTTCTTCTAAATAAGAATAATCCATTCTTAAGTAGCACTCATAAATAATTGTCAATAAATCAAAATGCATATCTATCATAAAACAACCTCCAAAATTTAAAAAAATAAAAAGATGATACTCCTAAAGGAGGGCAAAAAGCCCGGTACCATCCTTCTTTTTCTTAATTAGATAACGGTATAACCGGAAATTTCTTTCATCTATAGAGTAGATAAATAAGCCCTTAACAATCGTTTCCACCAACCACGACTTCTCTTTGCTTAAAAAACTTATTATTAGTTCTAATTATCGACTTGCCACTATTATATTACATATTTATTACTTTTTTCAAGTCCTAATCTAAATAACAACTTTTTTCATTATCAACTTCAACTATTTCTTCATAGTCAATTATTTTATCTATACTTAACTCTTCTTTTTTTAGTTCAAAGAAACCTACTTCTCCATTAGACATACTAATAGCATATTCTAAATTACCTTTATTATTAAATACTTTTACAACAGCCGTAACAACTTTATCATCAAAAGAATAAATATTTAAATCATCTCTAAGATTATTAATTACAAAATAATGAGTAGTACCAACAGCTAGATTAGTATCTTCAAAACAAGTAAAATCGCCTTTCTTTATTTTCTTTTCTACTTTATTTAACACTACTTTAGCATTTTCTATAAATATTTTTTTATCAGCATCTTTTAAGATAGAACTATCTGATGTTACATTTGTATAAACTATTCCTCCTACTCCTATAATAAAGAATAATAAGATAATATATAACAAATTTTTTCTCGTTTTAAAATCTTTTTCAATAGCATTTCTATCTTTCAAATCTACATAATTAACACCTTTATAAGTACTACTACCAAAAGCTATAATAGGTAACATAAATATACTAAAGAGCATAGTCAATATTGCATTTTTATTAAATTTTTTTCCTATTTGATAAAATAAAACCAACATAAATATAGAACTAACTATAGGAATAAATAGAAAAATAACATAAATCATTTTTTCAAAAGCTATATCTGTTAACAAAACTGTATTATATATAGGTACTAATGCTCCCCACCATGGCTTATTAGCTTTCATATTTATTATTTCTAATGATATAAAATAAATATTAAAAATAGAAAGAAGTATAAACATTAAAAATACGACACTAAAATCTATAATATGCATAAAGCCTAATAGAAATAGTCCACCATATATAATTATAAATAGTAAAATATTTAAAGCAAAAAACGCACCCTTATTTCCCGTATTAGTCGCATAAGCAGAAGTATTAGCTGTAAAAGCACTATTAGCACTTATCTTACCTGAGCCTATCTCATAAGTTTTATTTTCTAAAGGAGCATATTTTTGCATTGACTTATTATCTGGATGATTATAATTCAAATTACCACATTTCATACAGTATCTAGCATCTTTTTTCATTACAGCGCCACATCTAGAACAATAAATATATTCACTCTCATTCATACAAGTACCCTCTATTCTTAAAATTCTACTTAAATTATATTATTCATTTAAAATAAAGTCAATTTAAAAAGAGGGTCTATGTGAACCCTACTAGTGTTTAGCTATGGAGCGAACACGAACCGGGACCCGAGGGTGCTGCTAGTGCGGCCGTCAGCGTAGGTCGAGTTGAACACTCCTGCACCAGTGGCATCACTGAAGATACCGCCGCGTAAGGACCACGGGTACTCGCGGTATACGAATCCAGCATAATCTCCATACCATCCTGATGTTTCTGATAAGGCTTGTCCGTAACATGTTTCACCATTACATGCATTTTTTGAATATGCTAAAGTTGAACTTTTTGGCATTTCATCAGCTGTTGTTCCAACTTTATATAAATTATAATAGACCTTGTCAAGTTAACTGTGCTTTTTTTTAAAATTTTTTAATTAAGTTGTCAAAGATTTTTTACATACATTAGT
>CANQIL010000059.1 GCA_947624045.1 uncultured Bacilli bacterium | reverse complement strand
TAAACTGATTTTGATTATTAAAAACCCTTGTAATTTCAACAAAAATGGAGCCTTTCGGCTCCTTCAGGGGGTTCGGTTGAATATACTATCACATTAAGACCGTGATAGATATCGGCGTGATATACATCACGCATCTTAATCATAAAGGATAAAAGTAGAAAAGTCAATGAAATGAAAAGACATTTTTTTGTATTGACATTCATCATTTTTTTAAAACCTTTACAAATCAACAATTTTGAAAATTAAAAATGTAAAGTATTAAGCTTCTGTTATAGAAGTAATTAATTTCTTTTTTAATAAATCATCATCAGTATCTTTATTTAACAAATATTCTAAAGAATCTTTTTTAGCTTGTAGTAAAATTTTATAGTCTGACCTGATATTAGCTATTTTAAAGGACATATCACCACTTTGCTTAGTTCCAAACAAATCACCATGACCTCTTAATTTAAAATCTTCTTCACTAATAACAAAACCATCGTCTTCTTTTTCCATAATTTTCAAACGTTCGGCATCACTATCACTTATTAAAATACATTTAGATTTAGCACTACCACGACCTACTCTACCACGTAATTGATGCAATGTGGAAAGACCAAATCTATCAGCATCGAATATTACCATCATCGTAGCATTCGCAACATCAACACCAACTTCCACAACTGTTGTGGAAATTAAAATTTGAACCTCGTTATTCTTAAATTTTTCCATAATTAAATCCTTAGCTCCACTAGCCATCTTACCATGAACAATATCAATTTTAGCATGATTTTTAAAAGCTAGCTCCATTTGGTCTTTTAATTTATAAACATTAGTTAAATCAGAATTTTCATTATCTTCAATTAAAGGAGCAATTACATATATTTGATGCTTTTGTTTTAATTCTTCATACATCATTTCTAAAGCTTCTTTAATTTCACTATTTTTCTTAACAAAAGTATCTATTTTTTGTCTACCTTTTGGTCTTTGCTTAATTGTGGAAACGTCCATATCACCAAAAATTGTTAAGGCATAAGTTCTAGGAATAGGAGTAGCACTCATATATAAAACATCAGGCTTAATTCCTTTATTTTGTAAGTTAGCTCTTTGATGAACGCCAAAACGATGTTGCTCATCAGTAATAACTAAGCCTAAATTATGATAAGAAACTTCATCTTGAATTAAAGCATGGGTACCAATAACGATATTAATACTTCCATCTTTTAAGCCTTCATATATTTCTTGTCTTTCTTTTTTAGGAGTTGAGCCAGTAAGTAAAGCTACTTTTATATTCATCTTTTTAGTTAATAATTGCTGCAAATTCAAATAATGTTGCATAGCTAAAATTTCCGTTGGAGCCATTAAGGCACTTTGGTAGCCACATAGACAGTTTGCGATCATTCCTATAAAAGCAACAATTGTTTTACCACTACCAACATCACCTTGAAGTAATCTATTCATGCGAGTCGAACTTTCTAAATCATTAATTATCTCATCAACGGCTGTTTTTTGGTCAGTAGTCAATTCAAAAGGAATGCTTTCTATAAATTTAGTTAGCTTTTCTCTATCAATTTCTCTTTTTAAACCATTATTTTCTTTTTTATTTTGCTCTTTTAAATAATTAATTTTAAACATAAAAGCAAATAATTCTTCGTACTTTAGGCGTATTCTTACTTCTTTTAATTTCTCACTAGTTGATGGATTATGAATAATATTTAAAGCAGTCTTTTTATTTAGAAAATTATATTTTTCCACATATTCATGTGGAATATAATCAGCTATTTCTCTACCGCAAGTTAATAAAGCCATATTAATATAAGTAGATAGGCTTTTATTACTTAATCCACTTGTACAATGATAAACGGGTTCAATTTTTACTTTATTTGTTAAAACACCTAGTTTTATATCTGATGCTGTAATTACA
This sequence comes from uncultured Bacilli bacterium, assembly GCA_947624045.1. Lineage (GTDB taxonomy): Bacteria > Bacillota_I > Bacilli_A > RF39 > UBA660 > CANRGD01. Next base: position 5,393 of record CANQIL010000059.1, on the reverse strand, counting down.
TTTTTGGTCTTATCTAATTTACCTATTACGGTGATACCTGTTCCTACTATAAGTTGATTTTTTAAAAAGGCACGATTAAAAATAGAAACGCCGACAATACCTGATTGAGTTACGAGGCGAAAATTCATCTTATTAAGGCCAGCTTTAAAACGCATTAAGATAGGTACACTTTCTACTTTACCATCGATAACTATTTTTTCACCATCTTCTATTAAAGAAAGGTCATTTCTTTCTAAAATATCATAACGAAAGGGATAATGGGTAACAAGGTCTTCTATTGTATAAATATTTAATTTATTTAATAAAGAAAGAGCTTTTGGACCTACACCTTTTACATCTTTTAACTCTGTCACAGGTACCACTTCCTCTTGGCATATTATAGCATATTAGCTACTTTTTTCCAAGAAAAATCGGTTAAAAATTGGAGATTTTTCTGGTGAAAAAAGACAGTAAAATTACCTGAAAAATTTTTTTAAATTTTTTTGCTTTTTTTTGTTGACAAATCCCTTAAATTCGGTTAGTATAGTAGTCACCAATTCGGAAATTAGGCGAATTGGTCGCTAGTATCACACTAGCCAACCCCTTTTTATTCTTTTTGGAGGTTGCCCTCAGGGGGCGCAACCTCTTAGATTAAAAACAAAAGAAGATGTTTGGCCGAACGTCTTCTTTTTGTTTATATATTATTTTTCTTCTAAAGATACATAATATTCATATCTTTTTTCAGCATTTTCTTTATTCTTATCAAGTAATTTATCAGCTTCGTTAGATAATTTTTTTAAAGACCTGTATCTATCTTCACCTGTAATAAATTCTTCATATTTAGAAAAATCGGCTTTACTATCCATTTTAAACTCAGAAGTAGTAGGATTATAGTGGAATAATGGGAAGTAACCAGATAAAGTTGCTTCTTTTTCTTCATTAATACTATTCTTCATTCCCTTAATAATGCCTTGAGCAATACAAGGAGCATAAGCAATTATAATAGATGGTCCATTGTAAGCTTCAGCTTCTTTTAAAACTTTAATAGCCTGAGCAGGATTGGCACCTAGAGAAATTGTACCTACGTAAACGTGAGGATATGTAAGAGCAATTTTAGCTAAGTCTTTTTTAGCTGTTTGTTTACCACCTGATGCAAACTTGGCAATGGCACCTACACGTGTTGATTTAGAAGATTGGCCACCTGTATTAGAATAAACTTCTGTATCTAAAACTAAAATATTTACATTTTCCTTATTCGCAAGAACGTGGTCAATTCCATTATAGCCGATATCATAAGCCCAACCGTCACCACCAATTAACCACACTGATTTAGGAGCAATAAAATCTTTTAAGTTTAACAAGCCCTCTATCTTTGTTGAATCAATAACTTCTAATAAATTATGACTAGATTCATCAGTAATTTCAGCACAATAAGCTTTATAAATATCAAGTTCACTTTTCTTAACTAAAGACATGTTATTTTTTATTAAAGTAACTATTTGATTTTTCATGGCTAAATCAGCTATTTTCATACCAAAACCAAACTCAGCATTATCTTCAAATAAAGAATTAGCCCAAGGAATAGAATATGGCATGGAAGGAGTTGAGGCTCCATAAATTGATGAACAACCGGTAGCGTTCGCAACAATCATTTTTTCACCAAATAATTGCGTTAATAATTTCAAATACGGAGTTTCGCCACAACCAGCACAAGCTCCTGGAAACTCAAATTTTGGTTTAACAAACTGGCTACCTTTAACGGTACTAGTAGGCATAACATCTTTTTTCTCACTTACTTCTTCAAATAGATACTTACCTACTTCATCCTTATTTTCTGCATAAAGGGCATCTTTCATTTTCATAACAAGGGCCTTGGCACCATTTTTACCAGGACACACCTCACTACATAGGCCACATCCTGTACAGTCAGGTAAACTTACACCTATTGTAAATTGATAATCTTTATCTTTTATATTAGCCGGAATCAATTGTTTCTTTACTGACTCAGGAGCATCAATAATTTCTTTCTCATCTAATAAGAAAGGTCTTACTACTCCATGTGGACAAACTAAGCTACATAAATTACAAGATATACAATTTTCAGAGTTATAACAAGGAGACATTTCACTATTATCTTTTTTATCTAATTTAGAAGTGCCTGCTTCAAATTCACCATTGGCCATCTTTAGAAAACTACTAACAGGTAAGCTATCTCCTTCCATAGAATCAATTACTTCAAATAAAGACTTTTTCTTTTCAACTTCTTTATCAAAATCAACATAGGGCACCTTTACAGGGACTAGACACTCTAAGCTATTTTCAATAGCTTTAATATTTTTAGTAACTAAATCCCCTCCCTTATTAGCAAACTTAACGGCTAAGTTTTCTTTTATCTTACCAACAGCAAAATCAAAATCAATAATCTTGCCAAGTTTAAATATTAAAGTTTCTATAATAGCGCTTATCTTACCATTAAGACCAGCATCTTGAGCAATACTACTAGCATCAATTAAGAACATCTTAATATTTCTCGTTTTCAAAATATTTTTATCGTGATTAGTCATCATTTCTAAGACTTCATCAGGACTTTTACTAGTATTTAAAACAAAGACACCTTTTTCTTTAATTTTATCAAGCATTTTAAGTCTTTTTAAGTAAGAATCTTTAGTACATACAACTAGTCTTGCTTCTTCAACATAATAAGTTGACCTAATAGGTTGTTTGCCAAAACGTAAATTAGAAATAGTTACGCCACCACTTTTTTTAGAATCATATTGAAAATAACCTTGAACATAAGCATTAGTATAAGTACCGGTAATTTTCATTATATCTTTAGAAGCACTAACCATTCCATCACTACCAAAGCCATATACTAAAAATTCTATTACATTATTAGGTAGTTTAAATTTATTATCATATTTAATAGATAGATTAGTAACATCATCATTGATACCGACAGTAAAATTATTATGAACTTCTCTTGTATCTAAAAAGTCAAAGACACCTTTTATCATAGCGGGAGTGGTATTTTTACTAGAAAGGCCATATCTTCCTCCATAGACATTTACACGTGCTTCTACTTCTTTTATTGTTTCAATTACATCTAAGTATAGAGGCTCTCCAGTTGAACCATGCTCTTTTGTTCTATCTAGTACAGCTATTTTCTTAACTGTTTTTGGTAGGACTTTTAAGAAGTATTTTGAACTAAATGGTCTATAAAGATGGACTTCTATTAAACCAACATTTTCACCCTTAACGTTATTTAAGTAGTCAACTGTTTCTTTAATAGTTTCACATACAGAACCCATCGCAACTATAACTTTAGTAGCATTATCACTTCCATAATAGTTAAAAGGTTGATAATTATTACCAGTAATTTTATTAATTTCTTCCATATAATCATTAACTATATCAGGTATTTTTTCATAATAGCTATTTCTAACTTCTGTTGCTTGGAAGTAAATATCTTCATTTTGAGCAGTACCTCTAATACTTGGCTTTTTTGGATTCATAGCTCTATTACGGAACTCCATTAAGCTTTTTTCATCTATTAGGCTTTTAAGTTTATCAGTATCAATTACTTCTACTTTTTGTAATTCATGACTAGTTCTAAAACCGTCAAAGAAATTTAAAAAAGGTATTTTTCCTTTGATGGCTGTTAAGTGACTAACACCTGTTAAATCCATAACTTGTTGAACAGATGAAGAAGCCATAATAGCAAAGCCAGTCGCTCTAGTGGCGTAGATATCTTGATGGTCGCCAAAGATAGAAAGAGCATGGGTTGCTAAAGAACGAGCGGCTACATTGATGACGCAAGGTAACATTTCGCCGGCTATTTTGTACATATTAGGAATCATTAATAATAGTCCTTGACTAGCTGTATAAGTAGTTGTCAAAGCTCCGGCTTGTAAAGAGCCATGGACCATTCCAGCTGCTCCAGCTTCACTTTCCATTTCAACTACTTTAACGGGTGTGTTAAAATAATTAAGTTTTCCTTCATTGCTCCATTTATCAGTAAGTTCAGCCATAGGAGAAGCTGGAGTAATAGGATAAATTCCTGCTACTTCTGTAAAATTATAAGAAACATAACTTGCTGCTTCATTTCCATCCATTATTTTCTTCATTAAAAATCACCTTCTAAAATTATTATACATCAAATTTATTAAAAAAAGAGATAAGTTACTAGGCAAATTACTACAATATTTATTTTATTCCACAGTAACTTGTTTATTTTGTTTATTTGTAACTATCCACGCATTAGAAACAGTTCTTCCACCATATTCACCGCCTGCTGATGGTTTATTGAAAAGCTTACCATTAACACTCATCGTTGATGAAGCTCCACCATCTAAATTAGCGGCATTATAGGCTTTGTATCTTAGTAGTATTTCGATAACATCATTCATAGTAGCTCCAATACTGTAACCAGGTAGTCTTCCTTCGATAATTAAAAATAAAACTATGCCATCTTTTCTTTGAGCAATGACTGTTCTAGGAGCCGTTCCCCAACCACCATCACCATGAATTTTAGCTACTTTACCATTAACAATTAAATTAGGTCCAAATTCAACGGCATCAACCATACCATCTTGAATGGCTTCTTCTGGTGATTTAGATGTTAAATACATTTTATGGTCTTTGGTAAAACCGATAAGTTCTCCACTTCCACCAGGATGATTCCAAATAAGCTGTCCGTCTTTAATTATTGCGCCATAAGGAATGGAACCATTGCCCCAACCATCTAAGTCTTCAAAGCCACCACCGTTAACACCAACATAACCACCATTATTTTTTTCTAAAGTGCTAACTTTTTGGCCCATTTTGCCAAGTTTAGTAGAAACAGCTAATGTAACATCGCTAGGGTCATATATAACAGTTAAGTAACCTTTAAATTTCTTTTCCTCTATCCTAATTATTTTATATAAATCATTTCCAGGGGTTCTTGTATATAGTTCTTCTTCATATTTAGAAGAATAATGTTTTTTCTCAGAGGTATCTCCTATTACTATGTCGTTTAGATTTATTTCTTCAGTTGGCTTTTCTATATAATTTTCATTCATTATTTCATTTATAATATCAGGCTTATATAATGTATAGGCTAGATATTTATGTGACATTGTTGTCATGGCTGTTGGTATCCAGAAAGTTTTAAACTCTTCCGTATTAATAACAACAAGTCCAAATATTACAGCTATATCTAATAAAAAAACTAATATTGTAAATTTTCTAAGTCTAAAAACAAATTTTTTCTTACTTTTTTTCTCCATCATCTTACCTCAAACTACTATGCTATTCTTATTAAGTATAACACTTAATAAAAAAAAAGCCTAGACTTTATGTATTTTTTCCTTTGTAAACTTTTTTGGTAATAATTAAAAAATTTAAAAGGAATATTTTTTAATATAAATACAAAA
>CANQIL010000058.1 GCA_947624045.1 uncultured Bacilli bacterium | reverse complement strand
TACTAACTCTTGACCAAGTTTGTTAGGTTGGTTTGTCTCCAACTATATAATTATGACCGAACCGTCGCACTCATTTTAACTTCTCCTTATTTAAACCAAATGCTAAAAAGTGATATAGTAATTCTTCTGCTATTACAAAAGAAGTATGGGAATCATCAAGTTTTGGATTAAGCTCTACAATATCAAATCCAGCTATGTCTAAATCATGTAAATTTCTTAAGGCTTCATCACATTCATATGGTGTTAAACCATTACATTGTGGGGTTCCCGTTCCAAAAACATATGAAACATCCAAACAATCTATGTCAAATGTTATATAAAATTTTATTTTCTTATTCTTATTTTTTTCTTTTATTTCGTTAATAACGTTTAAGATTCCATTTTTCTTTATATAATTAGAGGTAAATAAATTAATATGTTTCTCTTTTACATAATCAAACCAATCTCTTCCAACAACACCTCGTGGTCCAAGTGTATATAAATTTTTTCCATTGAGATATCCATCTTCAATTAATTTTCTAAATACATTGCCATGCCAAACTTCTGGCATATTCAGATAATTATCTTCAACATCCATATGTGCATCAAAGTGGATTAGCCCAATTTCATAACCTGAAAATTTTTCTTTTATTGCTTTATAAAAGCCTCTAAAACTACCATAAGTAATAGAATGGTCTCCACCACATACAAGAGGAAAACTATTCTTTGCAATTGAATAAACTTTTTTAGTTATTGCCTTTTGATTTTCACTTGGATTTGTGGGATTAACATACACATCACCTAAATCAGCTATCTTAAGTTCATTAGTTTTTAAATATTTATTATGGTCTAAATCATATAATTCTTCACCATAAATCCTATCCCAAAATGAATATTCTCTTAATTGTCTTGGGGCATATTTTGCTCCTAATCTATAAGAGGCACCATAGTCACAAGGAACTCCTAAGAATACTACATCATAATCTTTTATTTCCTTATCTCTAATAAATTCTCCACCCATATATGTTGGAATGCCCGCATAAATATATTCTTCTTTTCTTCTTTCTTTCATATCTATTCCTCCTAATTAGACATATTGTGATATATCCATTGATGTTTTTTTCTTATGTTTTTGTAAAAATACTTCCTCTAATACTTTTTCAGTATACTCACCAAATAGTGGACCACATATAGTTTCAATTACATCCATACCACTCATTGTTAAATTGGCTTCAATGATAATTGGCTCATTTTCTTCTGTAATGGCAATATCCCAACCTATCAATCTAAAATGAGGAAATCTTTGAGCGGACTCTTTTACTAAGTTTTGAACCTTATCCATAAACTCAAATTTAACATCTGTAAAATTACCACCATCTGGATGCTTATCAAATTTTTTACCCAAAGCATCATAAGCAAAATTTGAAAGTGTACCATCTTCATTAACTTTACAATATATTCCACCAAAACTTGCATTATCTACTTTAGACTTTCCAATTCCCATTCTAAATGCACACCAAGGTAAAACCTTTACTTCGTCATCTAAAATTAAAGTCATAATCCTAATTGTATTAAGAGAATCTGGATGTAATTTAGCTGTTTCATTAGATTGCTTTACTGTTTCTTGAAATATTAAATTATCTTCTTCTAAATTAGCAAAAAATTCTACCAATTCACTTTTTGTTGGATTGTTAAGAAATTTTACACCTTTACCCCCATAAGATGCCATACTGGGCTTTATGGTTATATTTTTAGCAGATGATAAGATATCAATAGCTTGGTCTTTAGTTATAATATTATAATTTTTATCTTCAAATACACCATTTATTAAATGAACATAAGTCTTGGGTAAATTAAAGCCTTTTAAATATAAATCAAAATAATTTTTATCTGCTATGCCTGGTTCTATTGCTCTATTATTTAAATAGCCATCAATATATCCAACAAATAAATCATCTGGTATAAATCTTTCATCAAACTTACCAGTTCTATCTATATAATACTTATGATAAGTAATATCAAAATCTTTTGTATATTTTTTCCAATAATCTTTTATCTTCTTTTCTTGTTCTTCAGTCAATTCTTTAACATTTTCAGAAAACAATTCTTTTGAATCTATTCTAAAACAATTCATACATTTTTCGGATAATTCTTTAAAAAAATTTTCATATAATGAGGTAAGATAATTAAATGCTTCCTCTTCCCATTTTTCAAATCTCATACTAAGCCTCCTAAATCCATTGTCCTAATTGTTTAGCTACATCATCATTAATTAAGTTATTATTAATCATCCATTCATCATTAAAAACATTATTTAAATATTTTTCTCCGCCATCACATAATAAGATAACTGCTTTACCAGAGCCTGTTTTTTTATTTATATCTTCTAAGGCTTTATAAATAACTCCGCCTGCTGAGCCACCAATTAATAAGCCATATCTTTTAGCAAAATATCTACATGTATTAAAAGCTTCATCATCCTTAGCAAAAAAGTTTTTATCAATGATATCATAATCAATTATTTTTGGTATTGGGGCATTTATAGGATTTCCAGTTCCTGATTGAAAATATGGTTGTCCTTCACCACCAAATAATATTGATCCAACTGGTTCGACAACATTAATTGTTGTATTTGAATTATTTTCCTTTAATCCAAGGGCTGTGCCACATGATGAACCGCCTGTTCCAATGGCCGCATAAAATGAATCTATAGTTCCTAATTCGTTAATTAATTCTTTTGCCATTGTATTGGTATATGCTTGTCGATTATCAAAATTATCTGCTTGATTAGGAAAAAAAGCATTTTCCATTTCTTCAGACATTTTTTTAGCTGTTTTTTCTCTTTCTACTACTGCTACTTCATTAGCTTTATAGCCATCTCCAACAACTACAATTTCTCCTCCATATGCTTTAATCATGTCAATTTTTTCCTTTGATGCATGGTGATCTACTACTGCTATAAATTTATACCCTTTTATTGCTGAGGCAATTGCTAGACCAATAGCTGTATTTCCACTAGATGATTCAATTATCGTTCCTCCTGGTTTTAATCGACCATCTTTTTCTGCTTGTTCAATCATATTTAAGGCCATTCTGTCTTTCATACTTCCACCAGGATTAAATTTTTCTAATTTAAGAAAAACTTTCCAATCATTATTTTTCATCTTAATTTCAAACAGTGGTGTATTACCGATTAAATCTGTGACTTTATTTACAATCATATTTCGTATCCTCCTTTATCACATATTTATCTTTAATCTTTTTAACAACATATTTTTTGACTAATGGAATTTTATGAAATTCACTTTCATTTGAATCCATTTGATAACCAGCTGTATTGTAATAAATCAATAAATCTCCTTTTTGAGGAATAGTATCAAATTTAATTTTTCGCCAAGTAATCATATCTTGCTCTAAACACAAATTACCTGCAATGCTTGCTAAAAAACTTTCGCTTGAATTATTATTTTTGGAAATTAATTTAGGCTCTATTAAATAATCACTGTTAAACCATTGTTCTGACAAACAATTAATATTACCATTAGTAACAATAATGTTTTCTCCATTAAATAATTTTTTTAGATACTGAACTTCATATATGCTAACTCCAACATTTTTAAGTAGGCTTCTACCTGGCTCAATAATAATCTCGATTCCTTTTTTATTTAATTTTTTATAAACTTTTTTAAAAATATAATCTAAGGCTTTTTCATCAGCTATTTCGCTATAATAAGGATAATAATCGGTAATAAAATGATTTTTAAAATACATATCTTTATTATTTTGTTTTAGAAAATTATAATAGTCATCTTTAGAGCAATAATTTGTAGGTATTCCTCCTCCAATGTCAATGAAACATATATCTAAATTTTTTGATTCAACTAATTCTATCACTTCATTAATAGCATTAACTCTATCATCTAAAGAATAGTTGTTTATATGAAATGAAAATCCTTTAAATTGAATCATACTATTAGAAATAATATCTAAACATAAATCAATTTGATTTAAGTTTATTCCAAATCTACTAACTTTTCCTAGTAAATCAGAAATTCTTAAAAGAACTTGAACTGGTTTATTAATATCCTTAATTCGTTTCAATTCTTCAATATCATCAACAGATATCAAAACATTATTATCTATAGAATTATTTAAATAATCATCACTTTTGGCAGGACCAGAAGCTATTATTTTTTTTGTGAATTTAAGTGCATCATTTAACTCATAATTACTTGCTACTTCAATACCACAATTTTTTTCTGATGCATATTTCAAAAGTGCAAAGCTTTTGTTACATTTACATGAAAAAAAGATATTTTCGCGCAAAAAATATTGCGTAAAAATATCTTTAAATTTGTCAATATTATTAATAAATTTGTCAACAAAAATAACATTAGCTGGGGTGTCAAAAAGTGCAAATAAGTTATATGCCTCTGCTAAGCATTCTAAGTTTTCACATTCTTCAGCTTCTACTTTAGAATAGTAAACCATATAACACCATCTCCAACATTTCGAGTTTATTCTATCAAACATTTTTTAAACTGTCAACTACTATGTAATAAATTACATAGCTCAGGTAAGGTACTAAAAGCAAATTCATTGAGTAAACTCAATCTACTATCTTAAAGTTTTCTTCGTATTCATCACTTTGATTTTCTATATAATTCTTTATTATATCTTGTGTTATTACACCAACGCTCCTACAAAAATACCCTGCCGACCACAAATGTTGGCCCAATATCTTTTTTTTAGTATTTTATATTCACTTAACAAAACTCTTGAAGTCTTCCCCTTTAATTGTTGCACCAATTTCGAAACCGAAAGATTTGGTGGGCAAGACACTAGCAAATGAATGTGGTCTTTTCCGACGCTTCCCTTTATTATATTTACGTTCATACTATTGCAACTTTGTCGTATCAATTCCCTTGCTCTTTCTGCTATTCTCCCTGTCAAAACTCTATATCTATATTTTGTCGTCCAAACTATATGATACTCTATATCATATTGAACATGACTTGCTTTTCTCATTTTGAACCCACCTCTTTCGGTTTCTTATTATAGCACTTCATGTTCACAATGACAATAAATTGTCTTTAAACTCTCCAAGAGTTTACGCGCTAAAGCACGTGGCCTGAGCCTTTTTTTCGTAACGGTCAATATAAGTCACAAAACTTGCAGGATAAAGAGCTTTTTAATACTAACTTATCTTAGAAAATTCTAATATTAATTGTCCTAAAAGATTTTTATCTTTAACTTCTAAAACTTCTTCATCAATTACTTCACAAATCATATATTCTTTATAATCTGAAAGTAAAGAAAGATAAACATAATCTTTATCATTATATTTTAAAGAATTTACTAAAGCATATTTTTTATCATTATTAAGTGTTAAAATATAATTTTTTTCCATTATCTACTGCCACCTCCAAGAACAACATTATTGGTATCTACAAAATTTTCTCTTTCTTGTAACATAGATTTTAAATCTTTAGAAGCATTTTGCTTATAAAGATTGTATAAATTAGCTATCTGAAAAGATGCTGTGGCACTAGAAGCTGATGCCATAACCATTCCAAAAGCAAAAGGAATTGTTGCGAAGTCTTCTATGCCTGCGACAAAAAGACCAGTTGAAGCAAGAGTTGCTAATAAAGTACCAGATAGTTTTAAAACACCTTTAGAAAAAGCCTTGGCTTCTGTTACTTGCTTTGTTTCCGTTTCATCTTTTGCTTCATAAATATTAGTAATTTGATATTTCATGTTTCCACCTCTATTATATTATACCCGGTATTTTTTTAATTTACTTATTTTTAGGAATTTTTTTACAAAAATTTCATAAAATGTGTCAATCTATAATAATAGGCTCAACATCTTTAAAACGGTCATTTTCAGGATTATAAGTTTTCTTTGTAGAAAGAGATTCGGCTAAGACTTGTTGAAATTGTTCTTTAGTAAAAGGTTTAGGAATATAGTCAACAAAGCCTGCTTGCAGATATTTTTCTTTAGCTCCTTGAATAGCATCGGCTGTTAAGGCAACAACAGGAGTTTGAAAATGTCCATCTTCTTTTAGTATTTTTAGTGTTTCTTCACCACTCATTTCTGGCATCATTATATCCATAAGGATTAAGTCATATTTATTATTTTCTTTTACTTTACTAAGACACTCTTTGCCACTTGCTGCTTCATCAATTTGTAAATTAAAGTCTTTTAGTACTTTCTTCGCAACTTTAATATTTAAGGCATTATCATCTACAATAAGAATTTTTTTATTTTCATAAGTACTAGGAGCTATTGTTTGTTGTGGCTTTATTTTTTGAAGAGGCTCAGTCATAATACTTATTTTTTGAGGAATAGTTGCGACAAATAGGGAGCCTTTGCCATAGGTACTTTGAACATTAATTTTACCATTCATCATTTCTGTTAGCTTTTTTGTAATAGCTAAACCTAATCCAGTACCCTCCGTAGTAGACGTTTTTTCAACACCAAGACGTTCAAATTTCGTAAATAGCTTATTAATATTTTCAGCTTTTATACCATGACCTGTATCTTGACAACTGATAATTAAATTACAAATATCGTTTTGATTTATACATTTTATCGTTAAGTCAATTTGTCCTTCATCAGTATATTTAATAGCGTTTGTCAAAAGATTATTGATAACTTCTTTGATGTGCACTTTATCACCAAGAAGTTCATAAGGAATATCTGGTGATATGGATAAATTAAATTTAATGGGCTTTTCCCCTATTCTTGTTGTTGTTACTTTTACCATATTTTCTACTTCTTCTTTAAAATTATATGGCATTTCGGTTATTTCTAATTTACTACTTTCAATTTTATTTATATCTAAAATATTACCAACTATTTCTAGTAGTGTTTCTGAGGCATTTAATATGTCATTAGCATCTTCTTGCATATCTTTAGGTAGTCCTTCATATTCTGTTAGTCCTCTTGATAAGCCAACTATAGCATTAAGTGGTGTTCTAATTTCATGGGACATACTTGATAGAAAATCGGATTTAGCTAGATTGGCTTTTTCAGCTTGGTCTTTAGCTATTTCAAGTTGCTCTATCATTTTTACATCAGGGTTTTCAATAGTATTAAACATTAAAAATATGATAAAAGTTTCCATAGATGTTGCTAAAGTTAAATATGGATAAAGCTTTTGAATAATTGCTACTGCTGATAGTCCTATAAAGAAAGAAAATATTAAAACATAACGCTTTCTTGTTATATTTTTAAATTTTATAATTAAAGAAACTAAGCAGATAAGTCCTAAAACAAAAGATGCAACATAAACAACATTAGTTGCGGGTCCATAAGAATAACTATAATTATTTACAATTTTGATTTTTACAGGTAAAATTACGATAAGAAATGAACAAATTATAAATAATAAAAATATAAAATTTCTTAGTCTTTTTAAAACAATATTATCTTCTAATTTTTCAACATTCATAAAACAAACAAATAAAAGATACAAGCCAAAAATAAAAGCAAAGGCTATTAAATATATTAAAAAGAGTTTATTTACAAGTATTGTTATTAACGAATTAGCATAATACTTTGCTGTAATATAACAAAATATTTCTAGTAATAAACCTAAGAAATTGCTTAATACTAAGATGCTAAAAATTCTATTTTCATAAGTACTAATATGTTTCTTTGAAAAAAAGAAAAAGTTTAAGAATATAGAATACATAAGACTTATTACTATTAAAATAATACTAATATTAATCACAAGAGTCACCACCTTATATTTGTAATTATATCATATTTATTGAGTGTGCCAAAAAAAAATTAGATTTCTCTAAATTTTTTGTTTAACTTTTGGTTTTTCTTCCCGAGTTTCGCACTTGTTGAAGTAAAAAATCACCATTTAGCCCAATATTTGTAAGGCTTTATAGTGATTTTTAC
>CANQIL010000057.1 GCA_947624045.1 uncultured Bacilli bacterium | reverse complement strand
AATATTGCATTTGATACTAATGCTAAATTTCCTGAAAAAATTATGTATTTAATTAAATCATTAAGAAATTCAATTGCACATAATGATGTAGTCTTTGATGTAAGATTTAAAGATGGAAAAATTGATACAAAATTGTGTAAATATTTAGAAAATGAGATTGGTTGCACTGGAATTGATTTTAATACAATTACTGATTATATTCTTATTATTTCTGTACTATTAAAGAAATATGGAATAGCAAAAAAAGAAATCAATAAATTTATAAATGACTATGAAAAAATTATTGAAGAATTCAGGAATAAGATTTCAATTAGTATTTATAACAAAGTTATATATTCAGATACTAAGAACAAATTAGTAGCATTACGGAAATTTATAAAGATATAATCAAAATTATTGTATATTTTTTATAATTATGGTATATTATAAGTGTGAATGGCGATGGTGTATCTTCGGATCCCATCTGAGCAAGTTGGATGCGTCTAGCTTGCTTTTTATGATATATTTAAAAAAATCTTTTTTGATATGATGTATTATCTAAATGTTTAAAAAATAATTATGCTAATAATTTAAAAAGTTAATAAAATTTTGGAAATTTTATTGGAAAGATTAAAAATATAGCTCAAGTTAAGGAGTGAAAAATGTGATTAGATATTATTGCAGTGGCTTCAATGTAGATAATGCCTTTGGACATGGCTTAGGAGATATGTTTAAAACAGAATTAAAAGATACAAAAAGCATAGTATATATTCCTGGTAATCCAGAAAAAGTTGAAAAAGCAAAAACAAAATATATTCCAAAATTTACAAAGCATTTTAAAAATGTTGGAATTGAATTTGATAGAGTTAATTTAATTACACCAGAATTAACAAGTGATGAAGCTAAAAAAATGATAAAAGAGGCTAGTTTTGTAATGCTAATGGGTGGAGATCCTTTTAAACAAAAAGAAATGTGTGAACAATTAGATATTTTGGAAGAATTAAAAAAATTTGATGGTATTATGATGGGGTTTAGTGCTGGTGCTATGCTTATGTCAAAATATATTATAATTATTCCATGCAGTGAAGAATATCCAAATTTTCATATTGAAGATGGATTAAATTTTGATGAATTATCCATTTATCCACATAATAATACTTCTGAAAATGTTTATCCTAATACATTAATTGTTGGAAATGAGACATATCATAAGGAAGATTTAATTCAAGTAGCAAAAAAATATGGCAAATTTTATTTATTGCAGGATAATGATGCGGATATTAGTTTTATAAAATCTTTGAATGGTCATATTGAATTTTATATTGAGAATAATGGGAAAATTTGGCAAGTTAGTAATGAGATTAATTTGATATCCAAACAAATCAAAAAATTATAGTTTTAAATTATATTAGTTATTATTCTTTATTCGTTTTTTAATTTGTTTAACTAATTTTATATATTTGATGTTATTTTATTTTTTAGTGTCAAATTATAAATAAAGTAAAGATGCCCAAATAAAGTAGAAATTCTATAATTTATTTTATGAATTTGTAAAATATATCGAAATGTGTATTAAAATATTTTTTGAATTGTCTATTCAAATTATTATTTTTATAGTATAATCTGTTTATAGTATAGAATGCTTGTATGAGTTAGGAGTTGAAAGTATGGTATGTAAGAAGTGTGGTTGTAATATAGAAAAAGGTTGGAAATATTGTCCTAATTGTTCTAATGATATTTATAAAAATCAAAAAATAATAATTATTAGTATTGTTGCATTAGCTGTAGTTATTTGTGCAGTATTATTTGTTATAAAAAATAATATGCCTGTAAACGAAAAATATATAAAGAACTACTTGAAAAAAAAATATGATGAAAAATTTGAAAGTGTATCATTTGTTAAATCAGTCAAAAATGAAGATGTTGTTATTAGTTGTGATGGAAGTTCATTTACTCCTATAAAAGGTAA
Source organism: uncultured Bacilli bacterium (assembly GCA_947624045.1). GTDB lineage: Bacteria > Bacillota_I > Bacilli_A > RF39 > UBA660 > CANRGD01. Next base: position 6,047 of record CANQIL010000057.1, on the reverse strand, counting down.
AGGTGAAACAGATTACTATAAGGTTTATTCAAATAAGAATGATATAGAATTTATTGCATCATATGACAATTCAAGTAAATCAAAAAAGATTAATGATTCATATGAGGAAAGTTTGAAAAAAAGAACTACACTTGTAGAGGCATATAATATTATCTCAAAGTATTTACGAAATTTAACTTATGAGGTTAAGCTATTAGGGAATAGTAATAAAGTAAATATAAGTTCTGAAAGCCAATTGAAAAATTTACTAAGTAAATACGAAGAAAAAAATGAAGACCTTAAAGAATTTGAAATTTATATAAATGAAAACTTATATTATTTTTGTAAGGTTAATTATGTTAATATTAATAAAATAAATGATGAAATAGTAGCACTTCAAAAAACTAATGATTATGAATTTTCAACAACTATTATGTTAAATTCTAGTTCTAGAATTGGATTGCATAATGGTGAAGTTTATATTTATGAAAAAAGTGGTACTCCAACAGGAACATTAGATGAATATTTAGCAAATAACTAATGGCGGTGATAAAAGTGTATTGTAAAAACTGTAGAAATCAGGTAAAAGAAGATTGGAAATATTGCCCAAATTGTAAAGCTAATCTGCAAAATGGGAATATAGAAACTGATGAGAAAGTAATAATAGAACAAAATGAGAAAGATAAGAAAAATTCTTTAATCTGTATTTGTATATTTTTAATAAGTACCTTACTTTTATTCATAACTAATAAATATGCAATAGTTTTCTTTTTAATTTCTTTAATTTCAATAGTTACTGGTTTTATAAAATATCCAAATAATAAAATTATTAAAGTCTTTTTTTGGTTATTTTTGATAGGCATAATTTTTTATGTTTTACTTATTACATTTTTGTTGCTTACTTGTGAAAATATTTTAACTTCATGGAATTGTTCTAATGTTAATTGGTGATTTAAGTGTTTAATGTTAATTTTCCTTTTTATAGTGTCACTGTTTTGTTAGCCTTAATAAGTAATATTATTGTAGTTGCCTGTTTATTTAAAAGATATGATTATACTTTACAAGAAATAATATGTTTGCTTTTGTATGAAAATGTAGGTATCATTGGTGGAGCAAAGATATTATCGTATTTGCTGTCTTATAGTAAATTAAAAGGTGAATTTAATTTTATAAATTTAGGATTAACATCTTATGGAGCGGTATTTGGTTCTTTGATATTCATTATATTATTTTGTTGTCAATTTAAAAAGTCTATTAAAGAGACCTTATTTATATTTGTGCCTTCAATGCCTTTAATGTATAGCATTGGTAAGGTTGGTTGCTTTTTAGCAGGATGTTGTTATGGCATTAAATATAATGGAATATTTAAAATAATGTATAAATATTCTAGTGAAGCACCAAATAATGTGTATCTATTTCCAGTACAAATTATAGAAGCTTTAGTTTTTTTTATTATATTTATTTATTTGATACTTCAACACAAGAAAAATAAATTTAGTTTGAAATCATTAAGTATTGCTTTTATAATGAGTGGGTTTGCTAAGTATGTCTTGGATTTTTTTAGAATGAGTCATACAAAATTGGTTTCTTTTAATCAAATTATTAGTATTTTATTAATAATAACTGGTATTATTTTCTATATAGTAGAAAAAAAATCAGATAATTTTACTAAAGTCTTATTGTTTATGGGGGGATAAAATGAGTGATAAATTTATTGAAAAGAAGAAAAAAGCTAGACAATTTTGTCAAGATGTAGAAAAATTGGCTGAGGAATATGATTTGCCTTTTTTTGTGGTAACTGACGGCGCTAGTGCAATAGTAAATAATGGTTGTTTGGCAGTAAAGAATGCTCGCGAAAGTCATATTCTATGGGAAAAGCAACATGGACTTAATCCTTATGAAAATTGGAAAGATGAAAGATAATAATATGTTTTATTAGTAGTTATTACAACTATAAAGTATTTGTAAAGTAAAAATAATTTAAGGTAAAATTGTTTAAGAACAAGCTTTTTTTCGCTATACTTATATTAAGATAGGTAGGATAAGTATATGAAGTATAAGTTTATTAAAGTTTTAATTGTTTTAGCTTTTTGTTTTGTACCTTTTGTGGTTAGGGCAGCTGAAATTACAGGTGTATCTGTTAGTGGATTAGATAGTGTTAAGGTAGGAGAAGAGTTTACTTTAACAGTTGGGGTTAACTATTCAGGAGTTTCAAAAGGAACATTTGATACTTTAGGAGTAGCGGTAGTTGGTTTTGATATTGATTTTGATAGTGATGTTTTTACGTTGACAGATTATTCTAGTTCAGACTGGGATACTGTAGTTGGACAAGAAGATGGAAGCTATTATCTACTTAGTTCTTTGAGTGGAGATAGCTCTAATAATAAATGTGCTGATGATGTTTTATATTGCGATAATTATCAAATAAATCTTAAATTTTTTGTAAAAAATACGGATAAAACTTTTTCTTCTATAAAAATTGGTGAAGTGGCGGTGGGCTTATTTCCAGTTGATTCAGAATATGATGAGGAAGATTTGGTTTTATTATCAATAAATGCCGCTAAAGAAAAAGGAATCACTATTAATAATACTAATAATAATGTTGCTGTAGAGCCACCTGCAGTAGAAGTAACACCTGGTGCTAAGGACATTATAACAGCTACTAAAAAAGAAACTATAGATGAAATAAAAGAAGAAACTAAAGAGGAAACGGAAGAAGTTAAAAATACTGAAAGTAATGATAATTTTTTAAAATCTTTAAAAGTTAAAGGACAAAAGCTTGATTTTACTAAAGAAAAAACTACTTATGAAATTGTCTTGGACAAAAATGTTAATTCTATTAATGTAGAAGCTTTAGCAGAAAATAAAAATGCTAAAGTAAAAATTATTGGAGCTGATGATTTAGAAAAGAATGATAATAAAGTAGTAATTGAAGTGACTGATGAAGCAGGAAGTGTTAGAAATTATACTATTAAAATTATCAAAGATACTAGTAAAAAAGAAGAAAAGAAGTCCTTTAATATAATCAAAATTTTAAAAAATTATAGTAAGCTCATTTTTATTACTTTGGGTATAATAGTAATTATTATAATACTAATCATTTTAATTAAATATATTAAAAATAGAAGATTGGAAAAAGCTCTTGATAATTTTGAAAAAATGTAAAATAAAAAAGTAATTTAATTATTACTTTCCTTAATAAATAAAGTAGTTTTATTATTTTCATCTACTGATAGAAGAGCAATTTCTTCTATTTTCTTTTTATTATCTTTTAAAAACTTATTAAGCCAGGTCTTAGACTTTTTGGCTTTTTTTAATTCTTTTTCATTTAAAATGCCATCTACTATTATTTCAAAATTTAATGTTTGCTTTTTAATATACTTTTGAACATCATCTTTTAAATCATTACTAGTTATAGGTTGAGAGTTTTCTTTAAGTAAAATAGATACATCTCCTGATGGTTCTAAGATAGCACAGTCTAATTCATTAATATCAAAACAACCTTTTAGACGACAAAACTCTAATAATTTAGCGATACTGAACTTAGCATCTTCTAAATTCTTATAGTTGAAATTATCATTTTCAAATAAAACTAAAGGCTCACCATCCATAATTTCTTCAACAGTATGACTATTATAAGAAAGAAGCGATATCAAATAACCTAAAAGACCAAAGACTACTAAAGCAATAACTCCATCAGCTAGAGGGTCTTCTAAAGATAAAATAGCATCAGCAGCGATAGAGCCTAAGGTTATACTTATAACATAATCATATAAAGTCAAATTTTTTATTTGTTTTTTACCTAGAATTTTTACTATTATAAATAAAAATAAAAACATAACAATTGAACGATAAACTATTTCCATAAAATTTCACCTAATAATAGTATGTTTCTGTTGAATTTAATTATGCAAAACTTTATTACTTTTTTTCGTTTAATGAGAAAAAATTTGCTCATACTAAGAATGAGGAGGAATAAATTTATGAAGAAAAATATGTTAGAAGTACCTACTGATACTATTACAGGAAAAGATTTAGATTATCTTAGTGATATGTTTCAGTGGAATTATGGGGCTTTGAAAAGTACCTATAATGCTATGCAAGTAGTAAATGATGAAGAGTTAAGTAATTTATTTAAGGAAGCTAATGTTGTCTTTGAAGATAATATTAAGCAAGTATTAGATATTCTTGGAGGTGGTAAATAATGAGTACAGCAAAGATAAGCAATCCTAAAACAGAAGTACCAACAGGAATTGAATTAAATGATAAAGACTATGCAACTTGTTTACTTACAAGCTTAAAAGATATGGAAAAAAATTATGTTATTGCGATGAGTGAAGCTAGTAATGAAAAGCTATATGAAAAGTATGAAAAAGCTTTTTTAAATATAGCTGGTTTACAAAGAACAACTTACGAAGTAATGTTTAAAAAAGGTTGGTATTGCTTAGAAAAAGCTCAACAACAAAAAATTACAGAGAAGCTTAATACCTTAACAACAGAGTATAAAGACTTAGGTTTAGGTAAGTAGATTTTTGACAAAAACGTCATTTTTTGGTATAATAGAGAACATATTTTACTCAGGGGAGAGAAAATTTAATGAAAACTAATAATGGACCCTCGAAGGGGTTAATATTTATAATACTTTTAACTATATTAATATCAATAAGTTTAGTTGGTTATTATACTTATAAAAATTATATTACATATAAAAGTATAGAAGTATCTATTAAGAAAAATGTAATTGAATATGGAAATGCTAATTATGACTTAAAAGAAATAGTTGATAAAGTAGATGGAGAAATTGTTTCTATAAAGAAAAGTATTGATACTAATACAATTGGTAAGCAAAATATAGTAGTTGAAGTAGAAAAAGATTCGGTTAGTAAAGATGTTTTAATAGAAGTAGAAGTTGTTGATACGATAGCTCCAGAGATTACTTTAAAAGAAGATAAGTTATCTTTTGAAGATGGAGTAGATATTAATCTTTTAGATAATATTAGTGGAGTAGTTGATGCAATTGATGGAGAAATTGAATATAAAGATATAGCTTCTATAAATGAAGATATGACTAATTATTATACTATTAGTGTAGATGGTGATATTTCTAGTGTTGGTGAGCATGTAGTTTATGTTAAAGCTGTAGATAAATATGGAAATGTTAGTGAAAAGAGTTTTACAGTTGTTGTGAAGGCTAAAGTGGTGCCAACATTTAGTGAAGTAGTTTATGATGATTTGCCAGCTTTTGCTAATGGAGATAATTTAGTTAACATTGCTTATTCTTTGATAGGTAGCCCTTATGTAGCAGGAGGAGCGTATCCGGGTGGGTTTGACTGTAGTGGCTTTGTTCAATATGTCTATGCCCAAACAGGAGTCTCTATTAGTAGAAGTTCTTATACGCAAGTACATGATGGTGTTGCGGTTAGTTATCAAAGTGCTAAACCTGGTGATATTATAAGTTGGGGTTATGGAAATACAGTGACACACTCAGCTTTATACGTTGGTAATGGAATGATGATACACGCCGCTAATCCGACTCAGGGAGTTATCTTAAGTAGTGTTAATGATTGGTTAAGAGGTTCTGGTAGTAGTATCTTATCAGTTAGAAGAATAATATAATTACTTTTTGTATAATTTTTCTAAAATTGGTTATCCTAAATGTAGGAGGGATAAGATATGGAAACACTTCAAAAAATATTATTAGTAATAACTATAATTGGTGCAGTCAATTGGGGACTTATCGGTCTTTTAGATTTTGACCTAGTAGCCATGTTATTTGGAGAAGGTAGTCTATTTTCTAGAGTAGTATATACTTTAGTAGGTATTTGTGGACTAGTTAATATTGGAATTTTATTTAATCATATAGAAGCTGATTAAAATTGAGTAAAAGTTTTTTTTAGACTAAGTGATTGGTTGTCAGTCATTTAGTCTTTTCTTTTTCTTAAATGTTGATAAATTTTTTATAATTTGGTATCATAGATATTGTAAAAGATTAAGGGTGCGCCAGTTCGGTGCTTAACATATAGTTGGTGGAATCCCAACATGGTAATTCCTAGCCAGAAGCCATTAGC
>CANQIL010000056.1 GCA_947624045.1 uncultured Bacilli bacterium | reverse complement strand
GGAGCGGATGATGGGAATCGAACCCACGTAGTCAGCTTGGAAGGCTGAGGTTCTACCATTAAACTACATCCGCATATTGCTAAATCGAACCTCAGCCTTATTTCCGAAAACTGAGCTCGACTTAATCAAGTAGACAATATTTATTATACTAAAAAATACAAACATGTCAATATAAAAAATGCTTTTTTGTTAAAAAACCACCTTACTTATGATAAACTAAGCAAGCATCATCTCTAATTTTATCAGTAAATCCCATCAAATACTTATCAACAATCTCCTGAATTGACACAAATCTTTTTTCTTCAAAGCAACTATCTTTAAAAACTTCTGCTCTTAAATCTATGCCACGTTTTTTATAATCTCTAGTTGCGTCATAAATATAATTAACAATTTTACCATTTTCTTTTAATAAAACATCTAATTTTAAAATATCCTCTTTAAATTTCTCTAGAGCTAATACTTGCTTTTTCCTCAAAGCTTTTTCATCTACTTCGTACATAATATCTGCATACTGCATTATATTAGACAAATAAATAAAATCAAACTTCTTTTCTATTTGCTCTTTCAAATTAACAAAATTTAACGGATGAAATTTTATTTCCATTGATTTAGCTTTTTTACTAGCCATAACATAGTTCTCATCATCTAAATAAAAAACAGCTTTTTCCAATACACTTTTAGGCCATTCATCTTTACTGAAAAGATAATTATTTTTGATATAGTTTGGATTATTTCTACTAAAAATGTAACTCCAAAATAGTAGACTATCTTTATCAGTAATAAATTTTTTAATTTTTTCAAATGTCACTTTATTAAAACTATCTTTATTATTTCGACCACAAAAGAAAGCCAAAAATTCCTCTTTAGAAATATTAGCTAACAAAGCAGCTTTTTTTAAATAAAAGTAATACTTCGTAAGACCATTCAAATCAAAAGTATCAATATTTTTGGCACCCCGTAAAAACATATCAATAATTTGGTCAGAGCTAGCTAATACCGATAAGACCTCTTTATCTTTTAAATCAAACAAAGCAAAAGCATCTTTAATATTTTCATTTGTAAAAGAATAGATAAAATCAAATTGTTCCAAAGACGCATTTTCAGTCATTCTACTTTTAACCAAACCAATATCCCTAACTAATGAATTCATAATTACCCCCAAAAGTGCTCATATTATATCACTATTCAACAATTTTATCAATTACTAATCTCTAGATTTATATTTATCTAGGTAGTATAATAGAACTAACAGGTAGGTGATTAAATTGTTTATACCACTATATAACAAAAGTAATTATACATTGCTTTCATCTCTATTAAAAATAGACGATTTAATTAACTATGCCAAAATAAATAAAATACCTTGCATTTCCTTAGTTGATACTAATATGTTTGGTACGATGGAATTCATTAAAAAATGTCAAAGTGAAAATATAAAGCCTATTGTAGGACTAGATGTCTTAATGGAAGAATATAACTTTTTACTTCTAGCTAAAGATTATCAAGGCTACAAAAGCTTAATAAAATTATCAACTATTCAAAATGAAAGAACTATTACAACTGAAGATATCACTAAATATAAAAGCTCAGTAATAGCCTTACTTCCTTTCAAACATAAAGAGTACTTATCTGAAATGGAAGCAATATATCAAGATATTTATCTAGGTTACTGTAATAAAAAGGAAGAATTTGAAGCTCTCTTAATAACTAAAAAAATTGTTTTTTTGCAAGAAAATTTGTACTTAAATAAAGATGATGCTAAAATTTTACCATATCTATATATGATAAGAGATGGTAAGACTATAAGCGATAATATTACTTATCAAGTTGAAAATCATGAATTAAATATTTTAAATCCTAGCAGTTTATCATCAGAAAAAAATCTAGAAACAACTTTTGAAATTGCTTCTTTATGTAATTTAGAATTTCCACCATCTACCAATTTACTACCTATCTATGACTGTGAAAATCCTAAAGATTATCTTTTTGAACTATGCAAAAAAGGTCTTACTAAACGACTTAATAATAATATTCCCGATGTCTATAAAAAAAGACTTATCCACGAATTAAAAGTAATTAATGATATGGGTTTTGACAATTACTTTCTAGTAGTTTATGACTTTATCAAATTTGCTAAAAAAAATAAAATCTTAGTTGGACCGGGTAGGGGAAGTGCCGCTGGCTCTTTAGTAGCTTACTGTCTGGGCATTACTGATATTGACCCTTTAAAATATGGTCTACTCTTTGAAAGATTTTTAAATCCTGAACGAAAAACTATGCCTGATATAGATACCGATTTTCCTGATGATAAAAGAGCAGAAGTTATAAACTATGTCATTAACAAATATGGCAAAAGAAGAGTATGTGGCATTATCACTTTTGGTACACTTAGTAGTAAGCAAGTAATAAGAGATGTCAGTCGTGTTTTAAATATTTCTTTAACTAAAGTAGACAATTTATGTAAATTTATTCCGGCTGTTACTAAAGAAAAGTTAGCTTTCTTTTATAAAAACAATTATTCATTTAAAAACTTAATAGATAGCGACATAACACTTACGAAAATGTTCAAGATAGCAACCTTTATTGAAGGCTTCCCTAGACACACCTCTTCTCACGCAGCTGGTATTGTTATGAGTCAAGTTGATTTAGATGAAGTTATTCCTCTAACAATAAGTGATGATATGTATTTAACTAGTTATTCAATGGAGTATCTTGAAGATTTAGGCCTTTTAAAGATGGACTTCTTAGGCTTAAAGAACTTATCTATTATTGATAATATAATTAATGATATTAAAGAGGAAACTAATGAGGAGATTGACTTTTCCAAAATTCCATTAGACGATAAAGAAGCTTTATCTTTATTTGAAAAAGCTGATACTTCTGGTATTTTTCAATTTGAATCTAATGGTATGCGCAACTTTTTACGTAAATTAAAGCCAACTTCTTTTGAAGATATCGTTGCGGCCATTGCTTTATTTAGACCAGGAGCCGCTCCTAATATAGACCCATTTATTAGAAGAAAGTATAAGCAAGAACAAATTACTTATATTGACCCATCGTTTGAAGCTATTTCTAAAAATACTTATGGCCTTTTAATCTATCAGGAACAAGTTATGCAAGCGGCTAATCTTTATGCCGGTTATTCTCTAGGAGAAGCTGATATTCTAAGGAGAGCTATGAGTAAGAAAAAACTTGACTTACTTAAAAACGAAGAAGACAAATTCATTACTAAAAGTATGGAAAAAGGTCACTCTAAGGACCAAGCTAAAAAAGTCTTTGCGTTAGTTTTAAACTTTGCCGGCTATGGCTTTAACAAATCACACTCAGTAGCTTACTCAACTATTGCTTTAAAAATGGCTTATTTAAAATGTCATTATAAAACATTCTTCTTTGCTAATTTATTAACGAATGCTATTGGAAGTGATTCAAAAACTTATGAATATATAATGGAAGCTAAAGCTAATAATATTGAAATTATTAAGCCAACTATAAATGAAAGCACAACTAGATACATAGTTAAAGATAATAAAATTATTTTTCCTCTTTCTAATATTAAATCAATTGGTGTAGTAGTTTCTAATACTATAAAAAAAGCTCAAGAAAATGGCGCATTCTCCGATATTTATGATTGCTTCAGTAGACTATTAATTGCGGGTATTACTAAAAAGACTTTTGAGGTTTTAATATACGCTGATGTTTTTAAAGAATTTGGCTATAACAAAGCAACTCTTATTTATAACTTAGATAACTTATATAATTATGCCGAACTAACTAAAGATATCGACCCATCACTTGTGATGAAACCCGATATTGAATATCAAAAAGAATATGATAATAATTTTCTTTTAATTAAAGAAAAAGAAGTCTTTGGCTTTTACCTATCCCAACATCCAACAACATTTTATAAAGCTAAGTTTCCAAAATGTATTCCCCTAAATTCTGTGGATAAATATTTTGATAAATCTATTGAAACGATAATTCTTGTGGATAAAATAAAAGTAATTAGTACTAAGACAGGTGAAAAAATGGCTTTTATGGTTGGCAGTGATGAAACAACTAAAGCTGACTTTACCGTTTTTCCACGTACATTTAAAGACTTTACTGATTTAAAAGTAGGAGCTATCTTAAAAATTACTGGCGTAGTAGAAAGAAGATATAATCAATATCAAATAATTGCGAATAGAATAAGTAAATTGGAAGGTGAAACTGATGAAGAAGCTAACTCATAGAGAAAAAATTTATTCCTTAGCCGCTATCTTTTTAATGATTGATGAGTTTGTTAAAATTATAGTACGTGCTAAATTGACACTTCATAAAGAAGTAGCTGTTATTCCTAAGTTTTTCTATTTATATCATACTACTAATACTGGAGCGGCTTTTTCTTATTTTAGTAGTCATACGACAATGCTAATTGTAATTACTTTTATCTGTATTTTCATATTAGATAGATGTATAAAAAGTGCTAAAACACTTTCTAAAGTAAATATCTTTACTTTTGGTATGATGCTAGGAGGCATTTTTGGTAATTTAATTGATAGATTAGTGTATCATGGCGTTACTGATTATTTGCTATTTATCTTTAATCATAAAGCTTTCCCAGTTTTTAATATTGCCGATGTCTTGATTACAGTAGGCAGTTTTACCTATATAATAAGCTTTTTCATTGAAGAAATTAAGGATTTGAAGAACAAGAAAGCCAAAAAGGCATTAAAAAGAAAAGAGGCGTAATATGATAATAGTTGATACTAATAATGAAAGAATTGATACATTTCTAGCGACAAAGTTAGATTTATCACGTAGTAAAATACAAAAGCTTCTTAAAGAAAAATTAATTACAGTTAATGAAAGAATTGTATCTGCTAGTTACTTAGTAAAAGAAAATGATAAGATAGAAATTAATGATGACTTAAATTATGAAATAAATATTGAGCCGGAAAATATTGATATAGACATTGTTTATGAAGATGATGATTTGTTAGTAATCAATAAAAAAAGTGGTATGGTTGTCCATCCTGCTCCGGGGCATTATTCTAATACTTTAGTAAATACTTTACTTTATCATTTTGATATTAAAAGTAAAAATAAACTTAGACCCGGTATAGTTCATCGTCTTGATAAAGATACGAGTGGTCTTATGCTAGTTGCGAAAAATGATTGGACTTTAGATAAGCTCTCTCAAATGATAAGTAAAAAAGAGGTAGAACGCCATTACTTAGCTATTGTTGATGGTGTTATTAAACATGATACCGGAACAATTGATGCTCCGATAGGTCGAGATGAAAATGATAGACAGAAAATGGCTGTTACTGATAAAAATGCTAAAGAAGCTATTACGCATTTTAAAGTAAAAGAGCGCTTTAAAAATAATACTCTTATTGAATGTATTCTTGAAACAGGCAGAACTCATCAAATTAGAGTTCACCTGTCATATATAGGTTATCCTGTTACTAATGATGCAACATATAATAAGAAAAAAGCCACTTCTTTTGGACAAATGCTTCATTCAAAAAGTATAAAGTTTAATCATCCAAGAATGAATAAAGAATTATATTTTGAAGTAGAGCCACCTTTGGAATTTTTAGAAAAACTAGAAGAGTTACGCCAAGAAGAAAAAAGTTTTTGAAATGCTTTTTTATGTTAATGTCAAGAAAATGTATAGGTAATGTCAAAATACACACAAAATGTACAGGGGATTAACAAATGAAACAAAATATAATACCATTGATAGTGATGGGAGGTATAAGATTTATGAGTTTTATGAGAAAAGGAAAAATTGGTGCTATGGCAGATAACTTATCAGAAAGAATTGAGAAAATTAACAATCGGATAAAGAATAACCCAAACACAGACCCTAACTTTTACGAAATAATGGATTGTGAGGTGGAATTAGGCAAAGTATTTTCAAATATGGGTAATTATTATTCATTAATGGGCTATCCAGAAAGACAAGAAAATAATGCTAAAATGCCTAATACATATACACATTACGAGATTTTTAGGTTTGATCAACATGCAAAAGAAGTTAATGACAAATTAAAAGAAATGATTACTTTAAGAAGTCCAGAAATGAGAAAAGTGTTTGATGATATTCCTGAAATATACCACTTGTACGAACAGGTAAGCGGAAGTAATTTATCAGCAGATTATGATGACCCAAAAGGAAATATGTCAGAAATAAAAAAAGAGATTCTTTGTAAAAGTGTAAGTATTCCATTTTATATTTGGCAAGAAAGAAGAACAAATCCTGATTTTCAATATGATAATACTGCTGAGTTTGATGCACTAAAAGAAATGTATGCTTTATATAGTGCCCAAGTAGGAACTCAAGTAACACATAAACGTGCAGATGGAACAGTTTATCAAGGACCACAATTTGGAGAAGAAATTGAAAGCCTAATCAGTGTTATTGAAAAGTCTTATAAATACAGCACAGAAAATGAAAATGCTGAAGAAAAAGGAAAATTACATTAAAACAATATAAATCAAATTAAATTTAATCAGGATACATATAAACATTCATATATGATTATCCTGTTTTTTTATATTTAAATAAATTTTCAAGCTTTTAATATGCAAAAAAAACCTAGGCAACCAATAAGCTCCTACTTAAAAGAAGAAAAAAGTTGCAAAGTTGAGGATATTTTGTTATTATAGGCATCAATTGGGGAGGAAAAAATAAATGATAAATGTTGAAAAAATTAAAAATTTAAAAACCTTTAAATTACTAACAAAAGAAGGTCAAATATTAAAAAAGAATATTGAAGAAAGAAAAAAAGAAAAGAAAGATAAATGGATTGAGGGTGTATTAGAAGATTTACAAAAAAATCATAATCATTCTTGGTATGATGAACTTTTCCTTAGAAATAAAAATAATTTAGATGATAAAGCTTTATTTTATAGAGGAAATGAAATAACTTATAGAGAAATGTTTGAAAAAATGCAAGAATATGCTAAATCATTAAAAACTTTAGGTATAAAAGAAGAAAGTGAAATTCCTATTTGTATTTCCAATACACCAGAGTTTGTTTATTTACTAGGAGCAATAAGCATTCTAGGTGCTAAAGCTAATGTCTTTGCATCAGATTATGATGCTGATTATCTAGTTGATATAATAAACTCATGTAATAATGACATTATTTTTGTTGAGGATAGATACTATGATGATTTAAAAGATATTCTTCCAAAAACTAAAGTCAACAAAATAATTATGACATCACTTACTTCTTCATTACCAAAAGATGGCAACAAGTTTGCGGATATTGATAAAAAGCATGGCTTATTTGTAAATAGAATTGCCGAATTTAAAAAAGAAAATGAAAAGATTCAAAGCATTGATGAATTTGTTGAATTAGGAAAAAATTGTAACGAAACAATTGACTATAAGTCTAATCTAGATACTGAATTTATTATATCGTATTCAAGTGGTACAACAAGTAGTAGACCAAAGCCAATAGTACATACAACAAGAAGTTTAATAACTATCGGTAGATGTCATGACCCAGAAATTCAAAAAACAACTTCAATGAAAGATTTTACAATTCAAGCTCATATTCCAACTTTTTCTAATACTGATATTATTTGTAGTATATCAGACTCTTTAATGCAAGGTTCAAAACTTGCTTTGGAACCAATTTATGATAAAGACTTCTTTATTGATACATTACTTATAAATAAACCAACTTATATAGTCGCATCAAGAAGTTATTGGCTTATAGCTTTCAAAAAAATTTATAATGACCCACAATATAAAAATGTAAAGATGCCATTTCTTTTTATACCTTTTGCCGTAGGAGAGCCACTAGAAGTAAATGAAGAAAAATTCTTAAATCAGGCATTAAGTAAATTAAAAGCTGGAAAAGATAAAATTCCCGTACCTGCCTCTATTGTAAAAATGTCTATTGCCGGTGGTGACTGTGAACATGGTGGTATATTCTGGCTCCTTTTTAGAGCTTGGCAAAGTAAAAAACCTAATTCATTAATGAAACACGAACCTGCTGGCTTAAAAGCTTTTGAAATGGTAGAGTATGCAGTTCTTGATGAAAATGGTAATAAATGTGCACCATATCAATATGGTAGATTAGTCGCTAATTCACCATGTACGATGAAATGCTACAAAGATAACCAAAAAGCTACTGAACAATTTTTTATAAAAGATGCATCTGGCAAAACCTGGGGTGACTGTTCAGTATATAGTTATCTTGATAAGGATAAAGGAATTCACATCAAGGGAAGAATTCCTAAAGAAAATGAAAAAGTTCCAGCCTTTGTAGTAGCAGATGCTATACTTAAAGATACTAAGAATATTTTGTCATGTGAAGTTGTTAAATCAAATGATGGAGAATTCTTTATTGCTCACATCGAAAAACAACCATTTTCTACAAAAAGTGTTAATGAAATTGTTGAATCTGTTGAAAAGAGATGTCAACAATTACTAGGCAATGATGTAGCAAATAAAATATTATATAGACTTCATAATAATAAAGAAAGTTTCCCTCTAACACACAGTGGCAAAAGAGATATTAGTGCTTTAGAAAAAGAAGGTATATCTGAAAAAACATTTAAAATTGTTTTTGATAATGATGAAGCAACTTACTTATCTGGTAAAGAGTATATAGAAAGCTTAAAAGAAGAAAAACCAAAAGTTAAACAAAAAATTTAGAGAAATCTAATTTTTTTTTGGCACACTCAATAAATATGATATAACCCGAGTTTCGCACTTCATAAAATGAAAAAAGTTTAATTTTTGTTGAAATTAGGCTTTTCTTTTTAAAAAAA
>CANQIL010000055.1 GCA_947624045.1 uncultured Bacilli bacterium | reverse complement strand
GGTCCTACTGGTGATATTGGTCCGACTGGTCCTACTGGCGATATTGGTCCTACTGGCCCTACTGGTGATATTGGTCCTACGGGCCCTACTGGTGATATTGGTCCAACTGGTCCTACTGGTGATATTGGTCCGACCGGTCCTACTGGTCCAACAGGAGACGCAGGATAAAAGAAAAAAATTAAATTCTTTTATAAGCAAAAAGACTGTCTTGAAATTAATTCTTGGCAGTCCTTTTATTTTATAATATATATCAAATTCTATTTATTAGGGTCAACTAAAATTTTAATAGCTGAATCTTTTCCAGAAGTTAATCTTTCATAAGCTTTTTGTACTCCATCAAAGCCAACTATATCATCAACAAATTTTAAAACATTGATTCTTTTAGAGGCCATTAAATCGATACAAGTTTGAAACTCTTCTTTAGTATAACCAATTGCGCCTTGTAAAGTTAACTCACTCATTACTGCAATTACTGAAGGTATAGTTACTGTTCCTAAGGAAACACCTACTAAAACAACTTTACCACCAGGGCGAACTACTGAAAGAGCTGAAGATACAGCTGGTGAGTTTCCACAACACTCAATTACAATATCAAAGCCACCTTCCGTTTCCGCAACTAGATTAGGCACCATCTTTGTATCTTTAGCATCACACCATTTATCCGCAACACCTAACTTAACAGCTTTTTCGCCACGAGCGGGGTTAGTTTCTGAAACAACAACAGAACTTGCTCCTTCCATTTTAGCAAACATGGCACTTACTAAACCAATTATTCCACCACCAACTACTAAAACTCTATCACCTATTTTTATATCAGCTAAATGAACAGCATGCAATCCAACCGCCGTTGGCTCAACCATAGCTACTTCATCATCAGTAATATTATCTGGTACCTTCATAACCATATCAGGTCTAACTTTAATTTTTTCTGTTAAACCTCCTGGATTATCAACAGATAAACCTACTGCTTCATTCCATGTTTCTCTACAATATTGTGGATTACCTGTAAGACAAGCATGACAATGACCACAAGGTGAAATAGGTAAAGCTGTAACTCTATCTCCTTCATTTAAATCATATCTACTACCAGGATTTAAAACTGTTCCACAAAATTCGTGCCCCATAACTAAGCCAGTGGGCTCTCCTGCTACCCAATAATGAATATCTGAACCACAAATACCTGTTTTCAAAATTTTAATTGTAACTTTTTCACTTTCAAAAGTAGGTTCCTCTATATCTTTAATTTCAAATTTCTTAACATCTTTGATTGCGACTGCTTTCAAAAATATCCCTCCTTACTCTATAAATAATAATATCACAAAAATTAATCTAAATAAACAGTTTTATTAAATAAAACTTAAAAGTTACATATATTAAAGTAAAGGTGATTTTTGTGAAAATTTGTGTTTATGCAATTTGTAAAAACGAAAGTAAATTTGTATCTAGATGGGTTAATTCTATGAAAGAAGCTGATGCAATTTATGTTTTAGATACTGGTTCAACTGATGATACTGTTAAAAAATTGAAAGAATTAAACGTCAACGTTAAAACGGAAATAATTTCTCCTTGGCGTTTTGATGTAGCTAGAAATAAATCATTAGAAATGGTACCCCTAGATACTGATGTTTGTCTGTGTACTGATTTAGATGAAGTCTTTTTGCCAGGTTGGCGTAAAGAAATAGAAAAGTACTGGCAAAAAGATACTACTAGAGCTAAATATAATTATAATTGGCGCTTAGATGAAGGAAATAGACCTATTGTTAATTTCTATATAGAAAAAATGCATTCTCGAAAAGACTATCATTGGACTCATCCTGTTCATGAAGTTTTAACATATGAAAAAGAAAAAGAAAAAGAAAATACTATTATAATTGACACTATAACTGTAAACCATTATCCTGATGATAATAAATCAAGAAGTAGTTATCTACCTCTTTTAGAATTATCTGTTTTAGAAAATCCAAAAGATGACCGTAATATGCATTATTTAGGACGAGAGTATATGTATTATAAGAAATGGCCTCAATGTATTAAAACTCTAAAAAGACACTTAAGATTAAAAACAGCTACTTGGAAAGATGAACGAGCTGCTTCGATGCGTTTTATATCTAGGGCTTATAAAAATCTAAATAGATATGATTTAGCTAAATATTGGTTAAATAAAGCTATCAAAGAAGCTCCTTATTTAAGAGATGCTTATATTGAAAGAGCTTTTTTAGAATATGAATTAAAGAATTATAAAAACGTCGAAAAGTATTGTCTAAAAGCTTTAAAAATTAAAAGTCATACTAAGTCATATATTAATGAGCCTTTCAGTTGGGATAAAACTGTTTATGATTTATTAGCTATATCTTGCTATCAAATGAAGAAGTATAATTATGCTAATTATTTTAATGACTTTGCTTTAAGTTTTGAACCTAATAATGAAAGGCTATTGAATAATAAAAAATATTATGATGAAAAAGATAAACTTTAAAAAAGTAAATTTATAGAAATATATATCCCTTTAAGAGGGATTTTTTTATATTGATATGAATTTTTCAATATTAATGTTACAAATGATATGTTAAAATATATAGTATATAATTTAAATTGGAGGTAATTAATTTGATGAAAACAAATGCAATTGATTTTTTGGATAAAGAGGTAGTTGTAAAAATAGACAGACAATTAGGTTCAAGACATCCAAAACATGGATTTATGTATATGCTAAATTATGGTTTTATATCTAATACAATTAGTGGAGATGGTGAAGAACTAGATGCTTATTTAGTTGGCGAATTTGAGCCAGTAGAAGAAAGTAAAGGTAAAGTAATAGCTTTAATTCATAGAACAAATGACGATGATGATAAGTTAGTTGTTTCAAAAGATGGCAAGGAATACTCTGATGAGGCTATTAAAGCTATGACAGAATTTCAAGAACAATTTTTTGAATCAATTATTATTAGAAAAAAATATTAAATATATTCAAGAGAAAAAAGTAGACTTATTAGATAGTTTGTCCTAAAGTTGTCCTAAAAAAATAAAAACGTTGAAATATCAACGTAAAATACATATTGGAGCGGATGAGGGAAATCGAATCCCCGTCACAGCCTTGGCAAGGCCGTATTCTAACCACTAAACTACATCCGCATTTAAATAATACTGCTATTAATATATCATAAATTGAAATATTTTCAAGTACCTTTTTATTAAAAATGGAGGGGCCTACCGGATTTGAACCGGTGATCAGGGTGTTGCAGACCCACGCCTTACCACTTGGCTAAAGCCCCATCGCAATTAAGATTATAACAAAATAATCATCATTTAGCAATATTTTCAAAACTTTTTTCTAAAAAAATTCTTCTTTCTTTATCATATTCTTAAAATTTAAAATAATGCATAAAGATGAGCCTTAGTTCTCATCTTTTCTTAATCCATATTTTTTCTTTTCTTTCATCATATATGAAGAAATTTCTGTTTCTATTTCCGTTAAAGCATTTTTAGAAATATTTGATAAAGTTACAAATTCTTTTACTGTATCAATATATATTTTGCCCCAAATAATACCACTAGAAACTTTTAAATCATTAAACATATCTGGTGTAATAGAATTTAAAAAGTATCCTATTACTACCCTATCTCTTCCTATTAATATTCTTTTATTAGTTAAAGTAACTACAGCACTATCAAAAATATTAAAGGGATTATCATTTTTTTGAGCAATAAAAGAATAAATTGCTTCTTCATCATCATTCATATGCTTTTCAACAATAGATGCATTCTTTTTAATTCGCCACCCTACTGTTGTAGGATACTTAGCTTTAAATTGTAAAGCTTGCTTATAGACATCTTTCATTTTTTTCTTCTCCTAAGATATAAAATTATTCTTTTTAAAAAAGTCTAAATAATGAGCTGTATCACTTAAGCCATCAACTTTATCTACTATACTACCATTAGATACGATAAATAACATTGGAGTACCATAGCCATCTTTTAAGTAATCATCAGAAGTTACAAAGGTTGCTTCATCATCACCAACAAAGTCATCAGTATTTAAATAATAAATAGTTAAGTCATAATCTTTATTAATCTTCTTAACAATAGGCTCTGCTACTTGACAATAACTGCAAGTCGGTCTTCCGATAAAAATAATTTTGTTTTCACTTCCATTATAATACTCAAGATATTTCTCAATATCAATATTTTCAAAGTCTTTTTCATCTTCATCAGCTACTTGTGAACTTTCTTTTTGGGCATTAGTTAGTATTTGATTAACGTCATCAGTTAATTTAAAGGTTTCTTTTGTACTTTCTTTTTCTCCTACAAAACAACATATTACTATTAATATTCCTGTAACCCCAATACCTATTACAGGTAAAAGCTTCTTAAATTTTTCCATACTATACCTCATTTCTAGCTATATTATAACAAATATCACATAATTTGTCGATTAAATTTAAATATGAAACATCTTTTAACTTAATAATATTTAATAAGGATGTGATATTATCAAAAAAATTGGAATACCTAGAAGCTTATTATACTATTATGATAAAGATTTATGGCTATGTTTTTTTAAAGAGTTAGGTTTTGAAACTGTAATTAGTGATAAGACAAATAAAAAAATAATTGAAGATGGCTTAAAACTAGCGAACGATGAAGCTTGTCTTTCTTTAAAGATATATTTTGGACATGTTTTAAATTTAAAAGATAAGTGTGATTATATATTAGTACCAAGATTATTTTCGATAAAAGAAAATGAACAAGTTTGTACTAACTTTAATGCTTTATATGATTTAGTAAACAATTTAGTCGATGTAAATATTTTAAATTATAATATTGATTTAACTAATAAAGAAACTAAAGTATTAGCTTTTATTAGTTTAGGAGAGTCTTTAGGTAAATCTTATATCGCCACACTTAGAGCTTATAGAAAAGCAGAAATCTTTAGTAAAAAGCAAAGAAAGTTAAGAGAACAAAAGCAAAGAGAAAAACTTAAGAGTAACAAAATAAAAATATTACTAGCTGGACATCCTTATAATTTATATGATGCTTTAATAGGTAGAGAAGTTAGTAATTATTTAGCTAATGAAAATATAGAACTTCTCTATAGTGATAATATAGATGCTAATGCGATAGAAAGTGAATGTAAAAAAATTTCTACTGATATTCATTTTACACATAATAAAGAATTACTCGCATCTATTAACTACTATCAAGATAAAGTAGATGGCATTATCGTTTTAAGCTCTTTTCCTTGTGGAATTGATGCTTTATGTTTAGAAATGATTTTTCATAAGATTAAAAATATTCCAGTTATAAATTTAATTTTTGATGATTTATCTAGTAATACAGGAATGATTACCAGATTAGAAAGCTTTGTTGATATCTTAAAAAATATGGGAGGTGCGCATGAAAAAAATAATTAGTTTTCCTCACTTAGGCGATTACTATATTCCTTTTAAAATATTTCTAGAACGAACAACAGCCTTAGAAGTTAGAGAAGCTCCTCCTATTACTGATAAGACTTTGGAATTAGGAAGTAAATATGCTCCTTTAAATATATGTCTACCCTTTAAGTATAATTTAGGTAATTTTTTAGAAAGCTTAGAAGATGGCTGTAATGTTTTATTCACAGCTGGAGGTGGCTGTAGATACCGCTATTATGCGGAAGTTACTAAGACAATTTTACAAGATTTAGGTTATGAATTTGAATTTTTTAATTTTATGGATAAAGGTAAAGTAAATTTAAAGAAAAACTATAAGATACTAAAGGGTTTAAATGCTAATCTTACAAAAAGAAGTTACTTATATAATTTAATTTATTTACTTAACTTTATTTGGAATATGGATAAGATAGATAAAATTATTAGAAAGAATGTAGGCTTTGAAATTAATAAAAATGAGCATAGTAATTTGAAAAGGAAAATGCTTAAGGATTTTTCTAGTACTAAGTCTTTAGTAAAATTAAATTATCTTTATTATAAGTATAAGCATAAATTTAAAAAAGTCGCACTAAACAAGCCTAAAGATTGCTTAAAAGTTGGTTTAATTGGCGAATTATATACGGAAATGGAAAAGTCAGCTAACTACAATTTAGAAAAAACTTTGGCTAATTATAAAATTGAAGTTACAAGATTTACTAATCTATCCTATTTGTTATGGCAAAAAAGTTTGTTGAAAAGACATCTTTTATTTAAGACTAGAAAATACTGTAAATACGTATTAGGAGCTGATGGATTAGATAATGTTTATCGAACACTTTATTATGTTAAGAAAAATTATGATGGTATTATTCATACTAAACCTTTTGGATGTACACCGGAAATTGGAGCTATTCCGATAATTCAAAAAATTTGTAGTGAAGAAAATATGCCTATTATCTTTTTTTCATATGATACGCAAAAAGCAACAGAAGGTATAAAGACAAGATTAGAAGCATTTTTTGATTTACTAGTAATGAAAAGGAGAAAGAAAAATGATTAAAGGTTACTTAGGAATTGATATTGGTTCGATATCAACAAAAGCTGTAATAATTGATGCTGATAATAATATTTTAGCTAGTTCTTATTTATGGACGGAAGGTAATCCGATTGGGGCTGTTAAAAAAGTTTTAGGAGAATTAGAAGATTCTATAAAGGATAAAGATATCAAAATAGTAGGAGTTGGAACAACCGGGTCGGCAAGAAAGCTTATTGGTTCTATGGTTAATGCTAATATAGTTAAAAATGAAATTACGGCTCATGCGATTGGTACTTTATCAATTTATCCGGAAATAAGAACTATTATTGAGATTGGTGGCCAAGATTCAAAAATTATTTTAATTAAAGATGGTATCGTTGTTGATTATGCTATGAATACTTTGTGTGCAGCCGGAACTGGAGCTTTTTTATCAAGTCAAGCTAAAAGATTAGGAGTTGATGTAAAAGACTTTGGTAAAATTGCCCTAACGAGTAAGAATCCAGCTAAAATTGCGGCTCGATGTACTGTATTTGCCGAAAGTGACTTAGTTCATAAATTACAAACAGGAAATAGTAAAGAAGATATCATTGCTGGTCTTTGTGAAAGTGTTGCGAATAATTATTTGAATAATGTAGCTAGAGGCAAAAAAATAGAAACACCTATTATTTTCCAAGGTGGAGTGTCTAAAAATATTGGCGTAAAAAAAGCTTTTGAAAAATTCTTAGATACAGATATAATTACAGATAGTAATGGACACTTAATGGGAGCTTTAGGAGTGGCGATATTAGCTAAAAATGAAGAAGAAGTAAATTTTGATTTTAATATTATTGAAAAAGACTTTACAACAACAGCTGTAAATTGTGGAAGATGCCCTAATAATTGTGAGATTATTTGCGTAAAAGAAAATGGTAGATTAATTGATAGTTATGGTAATCGTTGTGAAAGAGGCGTCATTTCAAAATAAAAATTGCTTAAAGTTTAGGCAATTTTATTTTTGCATAATATATTCTTCATAAGGAATGCTTCTATCAATAATCTTTCCTTCATTAGTAATTTCTATTACTCTATTACAAACCGTTGAGTTTAATTCATAATCACGTGATGTAAAAAGAATTTCACCTTGAAAGTTTACTAGTCCTTTGTTTAGTGAAGTAATACTTTCCAAATCTAAATGATTAGTTGGCTCATCTAGTATTAAAAAGTTAGGCTCTTCTAACATAATTTTTGATAACATACAACGAGCCTTTTCACCACCTGATAAAATATTTACTTTTTTAAAAACATCTTCTTTAGTAAAAAGCATTCTTCCTAAAAAGCCTCGTAGAACAGTTTCATCTTTTATATCATAAAAACTACCAATCCACTCCATAATGTTTTTATCATTATTAAAATACTTAGTATTATCTTGAGGTAAATAGCCATATTTAATAGTCTTACCCCACTCGATAGTTCCTTTATCATATTTTTCGTTCCCTGCTAAGATGTTGAATAGAAGTGTTTTTACCATATCATCTTGAGCAATAAAAGCAACTTTATCACCTTTTAGAATAGTAAAAGATATTTTATCTAAGACTTTTTTACCATCTACTATTTTTGTTAAGTTTTCTACTTTTAAAATTTCTTTACCAGCTGGCTTTTCTATTTTAAAATCAATAAAAGGATATTTTCTAGAAGATGGAACTATTTCATCTAATTGAATTTTTTCTAACATTTTTTTACGAGAAGTAGCTTGTTTACTTTTAGATGCATTAGCGGAGAATCTTGCAATAAAGGCTTGAAGTTCTTTTATCTTTTCTTCTTTTTTCTTATTAGATTCTCTCATTTGTCTTTGTAAAAGTTCACTTGATTCGTACCAAAAATCATAATTACCTATATATAACTTGATTTTACCATAGTCTATGTCAGCAATATGCGTACATACTTTATTTAGAAAATGTCTATCATGAGAAACGACAATAACGGTATTATTAAAATTAATCAAAAATTCTTCTAACCAACGAATCGCCTCTAAGTCTAAGGAGTTAGTTGGCTCATCTAAAAGTAAAATATCAGGGTTACCAAAAAGAGCTTGAGCCAGTAAAACTTTAACTCTTTCTTTAACAGGAAGCTCTTTCATATTCAAGTAATGATGCTCAACAGGAATACCTAAATTATTCAATAAAATAGCCGCATCAGCTTCAGCATTCCAACCATCAAGTTCCATAAATTCAGCTTCTAGATTAGCAAGCTTCATACCATCTTCATCAGTAAATTCTGTTTGCTCATACATTTTATTTTTCTCTTCCATAATGGCATAAAGCTTACTATTTCCCATAATAACAACATCTAGCACACGTATTTCATCATACTCATAATGGTCTTGTTTTAAAATAGATAGTCTTTCATTTTTACCAATAATTATTTCCCCTGTTGTTGTTTCTAATTCACCACTTAATAATTTTAAAAATGTTGACTTCCCTGCTCCATTGGCACCAATTAATCCATAACAATTTCCATTAGTAAACTTAATATTAACATCTTCAAAAAGAGTTCTTTTTTCAAATTTTAAACTTACATTATTTACTTGTATCATCTCAATCACCCCAAAGCTATTTTAGTTTACTATATTTTTATATTATTTACAAGTAAAGTATGGCAATCGCTTAAAAATTATAAAGATTAACTGATACTTGGAATAATTTCAAATATCAGTTTTTCTATATTAG
>CANQIL010000054.1 GCA_947624045.1 uncultured Bacilli bacterium | reverse complement strand
CTATGGGGTAAGGGGTCTTTTTGGCTTTTTTATAAAAACTTGTTTTTTATTTATGATTTTATAAAGAAATAGCATATTTTTTCAATAAAGAAAGGGCTTTTTTGGAAAAATTAGAAGGACTTTTGGATAGCCTGAAATTTCAAAGTAAATTCCACCATTGCTGTTTAGGGTTGCATTTAGTCTGAAAGTAAATACTACCCTAGTGGCATTTAGTTTGATTTTTTCTCTTAAACTAAATGCAATTAATGTAGAATTTACTTTGAATTCTTCTTTCATTTTAAATGATACCCTTTTGGGGTAGCTTTTAGTTTGACTTTCATTTATATTTATTTTGGATACTAATGTTTTTAGAATTGGAGGTGTTTATGAATAAAAAACATTTAACTTTATCCGATAGATATAAAATTGAGGAAGCCTTAAATGAAGGTCAAAGTTTTAAAAAAATTGGAATTCTAGTTTGTAAAAATTGCACAACAATATCTAAAGAAGTAAGAAAAAACTCAAGTGTTACTAAGCCTTCTTCCTTTAATAATTACTCTAATCTATGTAAGAATAAAGCAAACTGTATTTATACTCATCTATGCGAGGATTGTTTTGACAAAGAATGTATGTTTTGCCGTAAGTGTAACAATGTATGTTCTAACTTTGTTCCTGACACTTGTGATAAATTACTTTATCCACCTTATGTTTGTAACGGTTGTGATAATAGAAAGTGGTGTAGAAAAATCAAGTCAATCTACAAGGCAAAAGAGGCACATGAAATTTATACTGAACTTCTTAAATCTTCTAGAATTGGGGTTAATCTTACTCAAGAGGAATTAAATTGTCTTAGTAAAATTGTAATTCCTGCCATAAAAAATGGACATTCTCCAGCTATGATTGTTATGAATAATCCCGATATAGGAAGATCAGAATCTACCATTTACAGAGATATTGATAAAGGATTATATGACAATATAAACAATCTAGATTTGCCTAGAAAAGTAAAAATGAAGAAAAGAACATCTAACATCAATAATGAACCTAAAAATACCAAAAACAGAGATGGTAGAACTTACAATGATATGTTGATGTATAAGAGCCAACATCCCTATGCCAAAACCGTCCAATTTGACACGGTTGAAGGTATAAAAGGAGGAAAGTGCTTATTCACAATTCACTTTCCTTCCATCTCATATATGATAGCCTTTCTCATTGATTCGCAAAAGGCTGATATTATTGTATCAAAAATGGATATAATTAAAAAGGCTTGGAAAGATAAATTTTATAAGGATTTTGAAATTGGACTAACTGATAACGGAAAAGAATTTCAAAACCCTGATGAAATGGAATATTATGATGATAACCATAAAATGAACTTATTTTATTGTGACCCAGGTAAATCTTATCAAAAAGCTGAAATCGAAAATAATCATACGTTTATTAGAAGAATATTACCTAAAGGTACATCATTTGATGATTTAACTCAAAAAGATGTTAACTTAATGATGAATCATATCAACTCAGTTCCTAGAGATGAGCTTAATGGAAATACGCCGTACGAACTAGCATGTATGTTAATTGGAAAAGACATTATAGACAATTTTTCTAAACCTATCAATCGTAATGATGTCATACTAAAACCAGACTTATTAAAAAAAATAAAGTAAAGTAAAAATGTTAATACATTAGTATCTATAGAGGGTCGCATTTAGTCTGACTCTCTATTTTTTTTGAAAAAAAAATTTAAAAAAAGCAAAAGCCTCTCTATACATTAAAGAAGCTTTTTATTTTTGAAAACTTTATTTAGTCGCATTTACTGTGACTTTTATGGGTTGCATTTACTTTACAATTTTGCCGACTTTTGGATAGACTTAAGGTGTTAAAACGAATCGAGAACCAGCACCACCACCAGAATAACCGTCAGCATGACCTGAATCAAACACACCAGCATCAGTAGTATTACTGTAATAACCACCACGTACTGACCATGGAGCTTCTCGATATGCAAATCCAGCATAATCTCCATACCAACCAGATGTTTCTGATAATGCATGGCCATAGCATATTCCCCCATTACATGCCTTTACTGAGTTTGATAAACTAGGACTAATTAACATTTCGTTCTTTGTAGTTCCAACCTTATATAACGTATAATATTTAGGGTCTGGAAATGTAAGAGGTTTTGCTGAATTTTCAAAATTTACATAAGTACCATTTTCATAAACTTTTCCGGTAAAACCCGAATTATTTGCTGCTGAATTTCCACTCATTGGAGTATCATCTTCATTATAAACTAACACTCCCATTACACGTTCCCATGTTCCTCCATTCATATCATATATACCATATATGTTTCCAGTAGTAGAAGCTCCCGTTCCAGCTTGGCCTTGGCCTTCACCTAAATTAGTCATATCATTATATGCATATTGTGGATTTTTTATATTACTCAGATTTGGTGTACCATTACTCGACCCTGTTATATATTCACTAGATTTATTTTGATATATTTCTTTATTTTCTCCACTATAATTACTATTTCCATATTTGCCATATTTACTTTGTGACAAATATGCCACTGCTCCCCATTCATCGTTTTTAATCATATGCAAGTCACCACTTTCTGCACTAAAACCATAAGTTGACGAATAAGTCTTTTGAATACTTCTTGCAGCATAGAAGAAACTTGCATTTCTTTGATTTCTTAATGAGGGGACTCCTGGCTTTATAGTTACTTTACTTACATTGCAAGCTTCATCTATACAAGCATCTTTTGAGTCTAAAGCTCCCGTTGTTTCAAATTTGCCGACCCATATTCCATTTTTCTTTTCTCCTCCAAAGTCAAACGCCTCATTTGTTCGCCAATTGATTGGAGTATCTCCTATATATTGAGCACTTCCTGTTTCTGTTACTTTTGAAATGAATTTTACATCTATTTCTCCAGGTAATTCTTGTGTTGGTTTGTCATTTCCAAAACTGGCTTTTCCAAAATAATTTATTCCATCTTCACTTTTTATTGTATAAGAATATCTTGGTATCCATACCCACATGGTATTTATATCATTCATATCTATTGATATTCCAACTCCAACTTCGTTTTTATAATAATTTCTTGAACTTTCTGTTACCGTTACTGCATTGGCCCACCTTTGACTAGCATAGTCGTACCATTTGTTATCTAAATTATTTTCATCCGCTTTTTTCCATTCACCAGTAGTTGTACTTGTTGCTTCATAATATACTGGTATCATATCGCCATTCAATTCTGGTGGATTTGGTATGTTATCTATAACTGGTGTAGTTGAACTACTATCTTCACCATTTATAACACTTTCGAAAATAAAGGCTCTATCTAAGCCTCCTATTATTACTTCACCTGTTGGCATTTCTGTTGATGAATTTAAAAATGTTGCTTTTAAGGTTACTATTTCTGTTCCCTGTTCATTTAATACCGAAATGCTTGAAAAATCAGTTGTTCCTTTTATTTGATTTTTTCCATAATTTACTTCATATGTAATATTTTTTCTTAAAAGATCTTGATCAGCTGAATCACCTAAAAAAGTCAAATTAGAACTTTTGCCTGTTACATCTACTAGTCTTGCTGGAATAGTACCTATATTTTTAACTGGAACTGTAAAAGTACAAGAGTCTCCTGGTTTATTAAGAATTACACTCATACCCTCAATAGAAGTACCAGTAACTTTACCTATATCACACTCTGCCATACCTGTTTTAGTAGTTTCTATTTCTTCTTTTAAAAATACTACATCCCATTTGGCTTCTACTTTTGCAGTACCATTTATATTTAAACTAGCTGAAAGTAGGGCATAGCCAATAGATAAACCTACTACAACTACACATAAACAAGCTATTATAATTAATTTGGTTCTTCTATTACTCATAATTTTTAAACACCTTTTTTCCACTATTTCTATTTTTACCTAACTATAGCATACCCCCCCCCCATTGGGTGTTGTCAAGCAAAAGCAAAAAAATTATGAAAAAAAATTTATTTCTTCACAATTCTTTACATTTTAAAATTATTAATATTACATTAGTTCATCTTGTGACTTAGAATTTAATCTTAAATCAGCAATACGTCCATCTTTATAAGCATAAAAACCGGCGGCTGCTATCATTGTGGCGTTGTCAGTACAATACTTTAAAGGTGGATAGGTTAAATCAACATTTAAGTCACTACATAATTGTTCCATAGCTTCACGAAGACCATTATTAGCGGCTACTCCTCCAGCTATTACGACATTTTTAATATTTCTATCTTGGATAGCTTTTCTAACTTTAGAGATAATTGCTTCAACGGCACTACTTTGAAAAGAAGCAGCTAAATCTTCTTTATTTATTTCATTACCACGTTGTCTTTCATTATGAACTAGATTAATTACGGCACTTTTTAGGCCACTAAAGGAAAAATTATAACTATCATCTTTTAAAGGTACTGGAAGTTTATATGTTTTTTTACCTAGTTTCGCTAATTTATCAAGCTTTGATCCACCAGGATACTCTAAATCTATTACTCGAGCAACTTTGTCATAGCATTCACCAATAGCATCATCTAGGGTGCCACCTAATTTTGTAAATTTATAATGCTCAGTCATTTCAACTAATTCCGTGTGTCCTCCACTTACAACTACGGCTAAAAGAGGAAACTGTAATTCTTTAACTAAATTATTGGCATATATATGTCCAGCAATGTGATGAACTGGAATTAAAGGCTTTTTATAAATAAAAGCTAATGTTTTAGCAGCCTCTAGTCCTATTAAAAGAGAACCAATAAGACCAGGTCCATAAGTAATTGCGATGGCATCAATATCTTCCATAGTTAAATTAGCTTTTGTTAGGCACTCTTCTAAAACAATTGTAATATTTTTAACGTGTTGTCTACTAGCAATCTCTGGTACTACACCACCATAATCTTTATGAATATCTATTTGTGATGAGATAACTGTTGCGATTTCATCAGTTCCATTTTTTACAATTGAAGCACTTGTTTCATCACAACTACTTTCTATTCCTAAAATATAAGTATCTTTCATAAAACCACTTCCAATTTCTTTTATATTTTAGCATATTTTAATAGGCTAAGCAATTTATACAATTAAAAAATGCCACTATTTAGTAACATTTAATTAGAATTCTTTTTCCATTAAAATACCATCGGTACCATTGTAATAACCTTTGCGAATAGCTTTTTTGACAAAGCCACATTTTTCATATAGTCTTAAGGCACTTATATTATCTATTTTTACTTCAAGGGTTACATCTTTGTTAATAAAATCTAAAAAATATTTGAGTAATTTAGTACCTTTTTGTTGATGACGATATTTTTTTATAATTTCTATTTGATTTATTTCAGCTCTTTCATATATATCACTATAATAAATATAGCCTATAATCTCATTATTTTCTTTTAAAACTAAATACTTAGCAAATGGGTTGTTTTTAAAATTTTCTAAGACTAAGTCTTTTGATAAAAAAGAATTATCTATTAATGAGAGATTTTCTTTGGTTAACTCAAAAATCATTTATTTTCTTCGGCCTCAGTAAGTTTTAAATACTCAGGATTTATAGCATGAGGATTTATAGGCTCTTTATTTTTGTAATAGCTAACTATTTTGAAAAGATTGGGATTATAAGATACTTTATTAGGAAAAGATTCTAAGTCATCATTAGAAATTATTTCATAAGAAGTTATATCTTTCATTTTATGTAGTAAGGTTTCAATTTTTAGATGTTGTGGTGGCAAAAGTTGGGTCATATCTTTATTGAAGATGGCTGCAAAGACATAGTCTCTTCTTGCATCTATTACAGGAATATGAATTAAATCATCATTACCGGATAAGGCCATAGCTTCTAAGGCAGAAATAGAAGTGATGGGAATATTAAGTGACCAAGCATAAACTTTCGCAATAGTTATACCAATTCTAATACCTGTAAATGAGCCAGGTCCGTTAACTACAATTATTTTATTTATATCTTTGGGGTCAATTTTACTTTTTTCAAACATTTCGACAATTTCGGGCAAGGCTTCTTCAGATAAAGTGTGTCCAAGTTCTTTTTTTACTTCATAAAGAAGCTCATCATCAGAAGCTATACAAGTATATAGATAATTTGAAGATGTATCTATATATAGGTATTTCATAAAACGGCTCCACAAAGCTCTTCGTATTTTTTACCATAAGGAGTTATTGTTATGGTACGTTTGTCTTCGTCTTCTTCAGAACTTTTTATTTTTATATCTAGACGTTTTTCAGGAAGATAGTCTTCAATCATATCAGCCCATTCAATTATGGTTATACCTTTTTTGGTAAAATATTCTTCAAGTCCTAAGTCATCTACTTTGCCATCTAAGCGATAAACGTCCATATGATACAAAGGCATATCACCAGATGTATATTCTTTGATAATATTAAAAGTTGGCGAAGTTATTTCTTCTTTTATTTCCATAGCTTGAGCAAAGCCTTTAGTGAAGACTGTTTTGCCACTACCTAAATCGCCACGTAAACAAATTACCATATTAGGGAATTTTTCTGATTCAATGTTTTGAGCAAGCTCAATTGTTTCTTCTTCTGAATATGTTGTTATTTTGTAATCCATTTTTAATCACCTACAAATTATTATAATCAAAAAGAATTAGTTAGACAATGAAAATTTAAATTAATTACTAGAAATTGACATATTTTCCACTAAAAGCTTAGGAGATGCTGTTTTGGAAGTTTTAAATTTCTTAGAAGAGCCTATTTCTTTTATGTTATTAAAAAGTTCAAAAATAGAGGTTGCTAGGACGCAAGGCTCAAAAGTTCCTACTATATGACCGTTTTCTACAATGTAGCCATAAATTTGAACAGAGATATCACCTGTAGTGGGATTTAAAGTAATGCCTCCGGTTTCTTGATATTTGCTAATGTATAGACCATTTTGTAATTCGGTAAAAAAATTTTTAGCTTGGGTGCTTTCCTTAATGTAGAGATTAACGGCTGATATGGAATTAGAAAAAGCATTTCCAGTTGACTCTTTTTTGTCTAGGAGAGCTTCTTTATTGTTGTAAAGGTATGTTTTTAAAACGCCATTTTTAATAAGTTCTTTTTTGTATGTTTTTGTTCCTTCATTGTCAAACTTTGTGTAGGCTGGATATTTTTTGTTAGTTGGGTCTTCGATGATAGTTAGTTTGTTAGAAAAAATCTTTTTATTTAATTTATTTTCTAGGCAAGATGTTTTATTGCGTACTTCTTCTTTTGATAAAAGATTTATAAATTCTTTTAAAATTTGAGAAGCAAAGGTTTCAGATAAGATAACGTTGTATTTGGCTGTTTTTAGTTTCTTTTGATTAACGTTAAGTTCGATGTCGTTTAAAACTTTATTTACTACTTCCTCAAAATTTATGTCTTCATTTACATTGTAAATTGTGTCATTGTTGGTATAAGTTTCATTGTTAATTTTAGCTGTTGCTTGGACATCAAAGATTTCTATACTACTTCTAGTTGAGATGTCTAGGCCTTTTAAATTTATAATTCTTTTAGAACTATTAGAAAGGCTATAGTTTATTTCTAAGTTTGTTATATATTTATGTCTTTTAGTCAAATTGTATAAATTAAGAAAACGTTTTATATCGATATCTTTTACTTTTTTGGCTAAAAGAGGCTTTTCTTTAAGGTCTTTATCAATTAGATAATCTTCATAATTAGCCTCAATATTTTGGGCTTTAAACAAGAGAAGATTATAAAGGTCTTCTGAAAGGTAGTTAGCGGATACTTTACAATATTTATTATTTATTTTAGCCTTTATTTGATAAGAGCTACTAGAGAGAATGTTGAAGTTTTTTTGCTTGTCGTTTAAGATAGATAGGTCTAAATCGTTACTTTGGAATTCTGTTATTTGGATATTATCTATTTTATATTTCGAAGCTAGTTTTAAAAATTCTTCTATTGTCATTATTCTTGACCTCCTACTAAGATTTCACTTACTTTAATGGTTGGTTGTCCGATAGTTACTAAAATCGTTCCACTTACGCTACCACAATAGCCTGTTTCTAGTAATAAATCGTCTGACACCATTTCTACTTTTTGTAATATGTCTTGACCTTTACCAATAAGTGTTATTCCTGTTAACATTTTTGTAATTTGACCTTTTTCAATTAAGTAGCATTCATCAGCAGAAAAATTGAAATCACCCGTATTTACATCAACACTACCGCCAGCTAATTTTTTGCAATAGATACCATAGTTTATACTTTTAAGCATATCTTCTATTTTATCGGTACCTTTAGCTAGGTAGGTGTTGTTCATTCTAGATGTTGGTGGATATAAGTAACTTTCACGACGAGCAGATGAAGTTAAGTGATGATTTAACTTTTTACTATTGGCATAGTCAACTAGATAACTTTTTAAAATACCATTTTCGATTAAAACGTTTTTGGTAGTTTCATTGCCTTCACTATCTATTATACTTGAGCCCCATTCATGAGGAATAGTACCATCATCAATTAAGGTAACTTTGTTAGTGGCAATTTTCTTACCTATTTTGTTGGAGAAGACACTTAAATTATCAGCTGTACTTGTAGCTTCTAGGGAGTGTCCACAGGCTTCGTGAAATATTACTGCGCCAAAACCTGAACCTAAAATAACAGGTACTTTGCCACCTTTAAATTTTTCAGCTGATAGTTTTTTAACAGCTATGTCAGCTAAATCGTGGGCAAACTTTTTATAATCAAAATTATTTAGAAACTCATAACCAAGAGCTTTACCATAAGCTTTAAAAGTATTTTCCGTTTTTTCATTATTTGTAGCATAAGGTAGGCAGATAAGTCTAGTTGTAACTTCTTTAGATGAGATAAATTTTTGTTTACTGTTCGCAATAGTATATTCTCTTGCAAATTCAACAAAGGAAACTTTTACTTGGGATATTAATGTGGAAACAGAGCGAGCTTCTTTATCCATTTCTTTTAATATAGCAATTTTTTTAGAAACGGGAAAAGCATCATGAGCAATTTCAATCGTTGGATATTTTTCTTCAAGATTGTTAAGTTTGAAAGAAATATTTTGCTTATCGGGTAAGTTTTTTATGTTGTTTAAAAGTTTTCTAGTCTGTGATAAAACATTTTTTTCTTCTAAATTATTCGTTGAAGTGTAGTAAACCTCATCATTATTAATAATTCTGATTCCTACTCCTCTTGTTTCATTTGTGTTTATATCTTCTAATTTACTATCAGTTAAATTGTATTTAGTAGTTTTAGCTTTTTCATAATAAACTTCGGCAAAACTACAACCTCTTTGTAGGCATAATTTAATTATTTTTTCATAAAGTTCTTTTTCCAATTTAATCACCGTAATTATTATAACAAAATAAATATAAAAAAGCTCATAAAATTATGAACTTTTGTAGACAAAAAAATTCTTGGCAACTTCCTATTTTCGCGATTACTATCGTCGGCGTTAAGTGGCTTAACTTCTGTGTTCGGGATGGGAACAGGTGTACCCCACTTGCTATCGTTACCAAGAAAATATATAGAGA
>CANQIL010000053.1 GCA_947624045.1 uncultured Bacilli bacterium | reverse complement strand
CACTAATATAGAAAAACTGATATTTGAAATTATTCCAAGTATCAGTTAATCTTTATAATTTTTAAGCGATTGCCATAATTAAGTTGACTTATAAAAGTTTTTATTTTAAAATTGTATTATCAAAAGATTAGGAGATAGAAAATGATTTTAGTAGCTATAACACTCATTTTACTTAGTATAATTATACCTATAATTTTTAAAAGCAATGATTCAATAAGTGAGAATACTAATAAAGTAGAGTTTAAATTTAATAATGCTTTTAAAGTAGTTATGTTATCATCTACAATAATATTTGTTATAGTATCATTAGTTTTTCTTTTTATTTCAATAAATAGTGATAAAAAAGGCGAATTAATAGCTGTAATATTTTTTGCTTTCTTAGCAGTACTTAGTTCATTTTTATACTTGTTGGCAAAAAACAAAAAAATTATCTATTGCGATAATATTTTATATATATACAATATTTTTGGCAAACAAAAAAATCTTAATATAAAAGATATTGAACAAGCAATTGAAATACCAACTGACGGAATAAAATTGATTTTCAAAAATAATGAAAAAGTAAAAATTGATATGCAAATGTCTAATTATCATAAAGTAAAAGAAATATTAAATAAAAACAATATAATTGTTAAAGATAATAATGGAAATAATAGTCCACAAGGATGGTAATGAAAATGGGAAAACTTTATTTATATTATAAAAATCATAGTAACTCTCAACTTGGTGATGTCTTAAAAGTAAAAATCGATGATAGTATTACATCAGAAGTTCAAAAAAATGAAATATATGAACTAGAGCTTGCCGATGGAAGTCATAACGCTAAAATGTATTATGAGGGATGGTCTGAAGGCGAAATGGTAGGTTATGTAGATAAAAATATAAATATAAATGGAGAAACTTTTTATATCTATAAGAATCCTTCAACAATATATGGAAAAGGGGAATTAACAGAAAAACACTTTAATAACTCAGAGGAGTTTAAAAAATCTGTAAATAATTCAAATATAATAGCTAAAGTTGTCTTTATAGTTTTATTGATACTTGCAATAATTATTTTATTGATATTATAGTTTTAACCTGCATGATTAAATATAAAATTACTTACATTAGTTATATTTTTACACAAAAAACATAGATAGGAAAAAGAAAGCCTATCTTTTCTACGTTATTACAATAAATTTAAAAGATGTAAGTAAAATAAAAGATTCAATAGTACTTCTAAAAATGATTTTACTTTAATAAAATTTTACTATTATAAAATCATACTTATTTTTTCACTATTTATTAGCAAATAATAAAATAGACAAAGTATTAGTTAATATTTATACTAAATTATGATAAAATGTTGTCAGGGAGGTTGGGATAATGGAAAATTACTACAATGTTCTAAATCCAGAAGTAAGAGAGTATTTTAAAATTTTATCTTCAAATTTTCCTCTATGGTTACTTGAATATATTGATACTCCAGAAATGAGAAGAATAAGTACAATTAGTATGAGTTGTGGAATGGATTATTCAAAATGTTTTGATGTAAAATATTGGTACTCAAATTTAGACCATAGCGTTGGAGTAGCACTTATTATATGGCATTTTACTCATGATAAAAAACAAACTTTAGCTGGGTTATTTCATGATATCGCAACGCCAACATTTAAACACTGTATTGATTTTATGAATGGCGACTCAGAACATCAAGAATCTACTGAAGAAAGAACCACAGATATTATTAAAAATTCTAAAGAAATAATGGCCTTATTAAAAAGAGAAAAAATTGAATTGGAAGAAGTATGTGATTATAAAATATATCCAATTGCCGATAATGATACACCACAGTTATCTGCCGATAGATTTGAATATACCTTTGCCAGTGGCTTAACATTTTTTAGAGTTTGGAAATTAGAAAATATTAAAAAAATATATGAAGATGTTACTATTTTAAAAAATGAACAAGGTATTGATGAGTTAGGCTTTAAACATAAAAACATTTGTGAAGAATATATAAAAACAATTTCTAGATTATGGCCCGAGTGGGTGAGTGATAAAGATAGAACAGTAATGCAATTTCTAGCTGATATGTGTAAATCAATGAGTAATGCAGGCTATTTAACTATTGATGATTTATATAATTGTTCAGAAAAACAAATAATAGAAAAAATATTAAATTGTGATGACAAATATTTACAAGAAAGTTTTAGAAATTTTATGACTGCCACCAAGGTATATAAAAGTACTGAGCCATTAGATAATAAATATTGTGTAAATGTTAAATCTAAAACTAGATATGTCGTTCCCTTAGTCTTAACTGAAAATGGAGTCGAAAGAATAAATAATTTATCACAAGAAGCAAATGAGTACATAGAAAATTACTTAGCTATCCCTAAAGGTGGCTATTGGACCTATTTTGATTTTGACTTTAAACCTTATGTAAAAAAGTTAGTTAAATAATTAAGTATTGAATTGTTAGTATGGGGTTGATAACTTTGAAAAAGAATAAATTAATTTTAATAATTATACTAATTACACTTTTTATGACAGGCTGCTATTCAAAAGAAGAAAAAGAATTAGCCAAAGCTTATAGAAAGCAAGGAGAAATTAATGCTCTAAATTATGTAAAAGAAAAATACAATATAAATGCCAAAGTTAAATCAGTTATTGAAGAATCTAATTGTGATTCTGTATGGCAATGTTTAGACTCTAGTCCTAATGGTGATGTAACGGTTAAACTTAATGCTAACAATAAAGACTTTTATGTTTATGTAACTGGAAAATATAAATCAAATGAAGCCATTGATGATTATCAATTTAAAGAAATAGAAGATGGTTTTATTAACTTTTTTAAAAATAACATTGCTTTAAATCTTTATGATTATAAGTTAGAATTTAATACAAAAGGAATAAATGAATATTATAATAATAAAAATTTAGATGATATGATTTCCTATATTTCAACTATAGAACTATATTATATAGGAGAAAATGATTTAGATAAGTTAAATGTAAATAAATTACAAGAAAAATTTAAAAATCATAGTGGATATATAAATCTTATAAATTTTGAAACTCGTGAAAATTGTAAAGCATATAAAAAAGCAGAAATTAAAAATGTCGGTATACCATCTGATAATATGAAAAATATCTATAAAAGTAGTATGCTAACTTTACATCAAGGAGAAAAGACAATTTCTAAATATGATAACATAACTAATTATAATGACGAAGTATATGTATATCCTTTTCAAGATAATACTAAGTATGAAATATCTCTTACCAATTTAGGTGATTTAAATTATTATAATGAACTCTATCCTGAGTTAAGTGATAAAAAAATATCTCAAGTAACAAAGGCTTATTCAATTCTTTCATCAAAATCATACTTATACATTTACTTTCCTATAGAAAAAATTAATGCCAAAAAAACTGACAATATATTTTTTGCATCAGTTTGTAATGTTAATGGCAATAAAAAATATGATATTGAAAACTATTACGGAGTAAATTCAACTATAAAAATGGGAAGTGTAGGGGATTATTATATAGAGCCTATACGATTTGTAGACTGTGATAGTGATTCTATAATTAAATTTGCCCTAATAAAAATGGATAATTAAAAAAGACAATCTAAAGTCACATAGACTTATAATTGTCTTTTTCTCTCTTATAAACATAATAAGTATTATTTATAATAGTGTAGTAGTAATTTTGATAATTAAAAATATTTATATTATTATTTACTGCTATATTTATTAAATCTTTTAACTTAGTTAAATATATAATATTATTACTATCTAGATTAGGCCCATTTTGAATAGATATAATCATATCGTGATATTCTTTTAAAATAGCCTCTTCATTATCTTTACTTAATAAAATTTTGCTTACTGCAAGAATAATAACTATAACTATAAAATCAATGACTATAATCTTATAAAGTTCAACATCTTGCTTATTATTTTTTAAAAAGAAATTATTTTCTTTCATCTTTATTTCTATTATATTTTCATTAATAGGAATCGTTAATAAAACATAAGAGTTTTTCTGACCATTAACTTTAATATTAAGCTTAACGTAAAGGTAAGTTTCTGCTTTAACATTATAGTATTTTTGAAAAGCTTTAACATAATTAAGATAACATTGATAATCTAAGTTATAATTTTCTTTTATATTAATTTCTTCTTTATTAATATTATTTTTCTTTTTTAACTTAAAATCCTTAGTCCAAATTAACTTAGTACCATTATCACCATAACTTTTTAAAGTAGCAGTAATATCATAAGAATAATTAATTTTTTCTTTAACTTTATTTTTTAAATAGTAATTAAAATAAATATCTATAGTTTTAATAGAGTTAGCAATATAATAATTACCAGCTTTTAATTTTTTATTAGAAAAATAATTATTAGGCTTCAAAGTAACTTCATAATAGGTTTTATTTTTTAACTTATATATATTATTCTTTTGAATGTTTTTATTAAAATATATTACCTCTAAAAGAAGAATTCCTATCAAAAGAATAGTCATACTTAAAATAATTAGTATTCTTATTTTTCTTCTTTTTTGCATATTTAATTCTCCTCAGTAAAAAATTCATTTAACCAAATAGAAGGATAGCCTAAATATTTGATATGGAATTGATAAACACCTTTTATATCTTCTTTTTTGACTTTTATATAATCAACACTTTCATTAGCATCTCCTTTAGTAATATAATACTCATTTATACTTATAACTCGGTGAATAATAATTTGACTTTCATATTTAAAGACGATAATATCTCCCGGTAAAATATTTTTTTTATTTTTATAAATGACAACATCGCCTCTTCCAAAAAGAGGATTCATACTATTAGATAAAATAGCTATAGGTTGATAATTAAATATACCAAGCATAAATAGTACTAATAGAATAGAGCTAATTATAGTTAAAGGATAAACAATTGAAAAATTTGAAAAGCGATGTATAGTCTTTTTATTAAAAATAAAATATTTAAACAAATAGTAAATAATTAAAACTTTAATAATAGCAAAAGCCCCTTCAATAAACCAATTACTATAAGGAATAAATGGTAAAAAGAATTTAGGTACTTCATTAAAAATTCTAATAATGATAGGAACATTATAATGGGTCTTTAAAGATAGGTAAGTAAATAAAATATTTTGTGCTATAGTTGGTATGATTATAGAAACAAGATAATGGAAAAAAATAATATTATGAGCAAGCAAAAGGGCTTTAAAATTAATCTCACTTATAATGATAATAATGGTTACTAAGGCTATTATAAAAGAATTATTTTTATTACTTTTAATAAGCTTATACCGCATTATTTCCATACCTACTATAGGTAATATTATTTTCCATAAACTTTTAAAAATATAAATTAAAGTATGATTATAAGGACTTTTATTAAAACCAAAAATAAAGCCAGTAGCCAAATAAAGTATTAAGAAAATAATAGATATATTTAAAGTAAAATTTACTTCTTTTTTGTTTAGTAATTTCAAATCTTGTTGATAAAAAATGATTATAAAACTTAGCCAAAAGAATGGCTTAACTAAATAAATATAAAAATTATTAGTAGAGAAGAAGATATGACTTAGTGTATAAAAGATTAAAAGAAAAAATAATTTTTTATTTTTAAGCGTCTTCTTTTTGAACATATTGAATTAATCCTGTTAATGTTTTTGTTTTAACACTAGGAATGCTTTCAGTATTTTTAACATAAGTTACCATAATATTGAAAGTAGTTGATTCACCGGCATTTAATTCTTGTTTAAGCTCAGAAGTAGTATAATTGATTTCTTCAATACCACCAATTTCTTCAGTAAATAAAATAGTTTGTAATTTGGCATCAATAGTTCCTAAATTTTCTATCGTTACTTCATAAATAATTTCATCACCTGGTTTATTAAGTTTAGCTGAAAAACTAATATAATTTTCTGTAAAAGTTGGCGTTCCAGCACTACAACCCTCCGGTACTTGAGTAGCCTTTATATTAGTTATTCTAACATCCCATTCACCAGTTATTTCGGCATTACCCTCAATAGTAAAATCAGTAGCGAATAATGAATAACCAATTGCCATTAAAAGAAGCGTTGCTAAAAAGACTATAAGAATTATTATTTTATTTCTACGCAAATTTATTCCCCCTTCCTCTTTAGCATTTATGCTATCCTAATAATAATGTATACAAAATTAAATAATTTGTATGGTTATTTAGTTTAAGTTGACTAGAAAAATTTGAAATTAAAAAAAATTGCTTATGTATAATTAGAAAAACGATAATTCTTTCTTACAACATGATATAAATACTATGATATAGGACACGATTATTAAGAACTTATTTTAAAGAGAGTTATCAGTTGGTGAAAGATAATAAATAAACTTAATAATTACTACCTATCAGCTGCACTCGAAAGAGATTGCCCGAAATTTCGGTTAAAAGAATTAAGTAAAATAAGAGGATGTAAGAGGTTATGAACATCAAGAAAAATATATTGGAAATAAGGAAGATTGGGATATATGTGAGCAAATGTTAAAAGAAGTATCTGATGAATTAGGTCTTAATGCTAAAAGATGTGAAGGAGAAGCAGCTTTATATGGACCTAAATTAGATTTTATTTTCAAGGATGCTTTGGGTAGAGATATTCAGATTCCAACTGTGCAATTAGATTTTGCAATGCCTAAGAGATTTGGACTTTTCTATATTGATGAAAAAGGTGAAAAATAAACTCCAGTTATGGTACATAGAGCAGTTTTGGGTTCTTATGAA
This sequence comes from uncultured Bacilli bacterium, assembly GCA_947624045.1. Classification (GTDB taxonomy): domain Bacteria; phylum Bacillota_I; class Bacilli_A; order RF39; family UBA660; genus CANRGD01. Next base: position 3,003 of record CANQIL010000053.1, on the reverse strand, counting down.
AGATTTTTAGTGCTATTACTAGAACAATTTAAAGGAGTATTACCAATATTGCTTTCTCCAGTACAAGTTAACATTATCCCTGTAAATATTAAATATCATGATGAATATTGCAAGAAAATAAAACAACTTTTAGAAGATGAAGATATAAGAGTAGATTATGACGATTCTAAAGAACAAATGGGTAAAAAAATTAGACAAAGTAATATAATGAAAAATCCTATAACTTTAATACTCGGAGATAATGAAAGAGATAATGATTTAATTAGCTATCGTAAATATAGTAGTGAAGAAACAAAGTCGTTATCTATTGAAGAATTTTTGAAATTTATTAAAGATGAAATAAATAAGAGATAGCGAAAAAAAAGATTTTAAGCATCATACTCAAAATCTTCTTTTTCAGTTTCATTTAAAACTTTCTCAACTTCATTAATTAATTGTTCTTTATTAGGAATATAGTAAGTATATGTTGAAGCAAAAATATTATTAGATAAGCCACCTAAAGCAAACTCTAGCATTATGTTATCTTTTTCAGCACATAAAATTATACCAATAGGTTTTCCATCATCTTCTGAGTTTACAACTTGTTCGTAATAGTTTAAATACAAATTCATTTGTCCTAGATTTTCAGCTTTAAGATTATTCATTTTCAAATCAATTAGTACATATGATTTTAAAAATTTATTATAAAATACCATATCAACATAATAGTCTGTATTATTAAGTGTAATTCTTTGTTGTGATCCAACAAACATAAATCCTTTACCAAGTTCAAGTAAAAAATCTTCAATGTGTCTTATTAGTTTATATTCCAAATCTTTTTCTAAAATTGGTTTTTGTTCTTTGATTCCAAGAAATTCAAAAACATAAGGCTGCTTAACAATATCACTAGGTTTATTTAAAATTTGACCTTCTTTTGATAATGCTAAAACTTTTTCTTTATTAACTTTACCATCTGAAAGAAGTAATCTTTCAAATAATGAAGTATCTAATTGTCTTTTTAATTCTCTTACAGACCAATTTGAATTAATACATTCTTTTTCATAAAAATTACGTTTATCTATGTCCTTAATAATCATCAATTCACAATAATGTGACCAGCTTAATTTTTCATTTAATTCATCAAAGTTTGGATAGGTTTTATAGAAAACTCTCATATATTTTAGGTTAGACATAGAATATCCTTTTCCTAAATATTTAGTAAGTTCATCTGATAATCCTTTTAAAATTTCTTTACCATATTCTAATCGGTTGTTAAATTCATTTTCATTTGACACTATTATTCTTCCTATATTCCAATACACATAAATAATAGATTTATTTATTTCATTAGATAAACTAGATTTAACTTCTTCTACTAAATTAGTAATTTCTTGTATCATTTTTTTGCCATTTTTTTCTAACATAATTGCTCCTTTCTGAATTAGTCAGACGCGTCTGGCCAATCTGGCCAATTTATTTTTCTTTTAAAATATTACTAATATTTTACCATATAAATTGCCGGACAGCATCTAATATTTTTATAATTTTATCGATTAATATCATCTTTTTCTATTGTGTAATCTTTTGAATTATTAATTTTAGTAATTATCTCAAAATTATCTTTATCTAAAGCTCCATGCTCATATAATTCTTTAGCAAATTCTTCATATTTTTTATCTTTTATAAAATAATTGATTTATTAATAAAAAAAACAATTGCTTGCGTATAATACATGTAAAAGAGGTGAAAAAATGAGTGAGATAAATGGATTAGATAATGAATTTGCTTTCGTATTAGAATTAAATAATAAAACTATAAAAGAATTAAATCCCTTATGTAGAGATTTAATAGAAGCAATTTTTCCTAATGAAAATGAAAATTCAATAATTAAATGTTGGCGGAATCATTTAAAACAAAAAAGTGATATTTTAATTAAAATAAATAATAAAATTAAAGGAATTAGTATTAAAAAAGGAATTAAGAATTCTGTTCATGTTGAGCCTATTTCGCAATTTATAAGTTTCTTAAGGTCAATTTAAGTTAGGATATTCGAAAAATTTATTCGAATTTAAATAATTAGTAACCAATAAAGATTAACTTTATTGGTAAAATAATTTTAAAAATATGAAATAAAAAATCAAGAGTCAAGATGAACTCACTTCGTTCGCTCTTGATTTTTTATTAACATATCTCTCATATCAAGTTGTTCAATAGGAATATAATATGATGTAAATCTAACAAATCTAAAATATTGATTCCAAGTTCTTCTTCTAATAGTTGTCAAAATTATTGTAATATAGGATATGTATTTTTGTTTCGAATATCCAAATTTAAATTTTATCTTATTTCGAATATTATTATTTTAATTAACATATAAGTTTCTTAATTACTAATAATGTATCACGTGATAGTATAATAGAGTATTTAAAGTTTCACTATGCAGATGGTACTACTAATGGTAAAGGCTTAAAAAGAATCTCTACTGAAGAATATAAAGCTAAAAATCAAGCTAAAATTGATAAGATAAACAGTGAGATAAATAATGAAAAATTATTAATAAAAGCTATTGATAGATTTATCCTTAAAGGTAATAATTCCCTATATCCTGTTTCGGCTTTAATTCATGGTGAAGTCAATGATTTTGTTTTCATAACAAAGGAGGATATTATTAATATTATTTTAAGAAAAAAAGATAATTATTCTTCAGCTGTTCATTTTAGTGCACTTACTGTTCAACCTAAAAATAGATGTCTAAATTATAATACTAAATATGAAAAAGACAGATTTTGTGTACAAGTAAAATGGTATAACATTTTTGATGATATATTAGAAAGTATGTATTTAAAAGAAGAAAGTAAAGTAAAGAAGGCTTAACTTCCAAGATGACTACGTGTGTTCGTCTTTTTAACAATAAAAAATCAGTCAATTAAGACTGATTGTTTTTCATATGGAGCGAGTGTCGTAGTTATCTACAACTCATTTCCAATAACGAAAGAATTTATATAATCTTCCGTTGCTAATAAT
>CANQIL010000052.1 GCA_947624045.1 uncultured Bacilli bacterium | reverse complement strand
CTTTCTTTGGGGTAAGGGGAAGTCTGCCCTTTTTTACCTTTTTTATAAAATAAATTTCATTTTTCTTTTCAGACTAACTACTCCTATTTCATCCGTTTCCAAATTCTTTAACAATCTTAGTAATTTCTAAAATAATTGCTTTTACCATTTTTTTCCAGAATAATAAGAATAACTTCCCATATTTTCATATTCTTGCATACTAGATTGTCTACTTGCGTTAGAATTTTTTTCTATTTCTTTTAATTTCTCTTCAATATTTGAATCAATTTCATCATCACCATCTTCACTATTCTCATTATTACTAGTACCAACCTGAGAATTATTAGAAGAATTGCTTAATTGACTTTGCAACTCTTTAATTTCTTCTTCTAATTTTTCAGCCTTTTCACTATAGCCACTATTATCAATTTGACTTGCACAATTATTGTTATATAAATTACTCTTTGCTTCTTCTAACTGGTCATAGGCTTCTTTATAATTACTAGAATCGATTAATTTTATGATACTTAACGATAAATTAATTCTAACATCACAAACTTTATTTTGTGGTGGCTTTTTTTCTATTGCTTTTTTATATTTTTTCATAGCTGAATCATATTCATCATTTTTATATAAAATATTTCCATCATTATAATATGCAACATAAGACTGACTAAAGTTAAAAATATATAAAGATTTTACTAAAAATGAGTTAAATACGTTATGCTTATAATTAAATATAATGACTTCATTTATGACATAAGTAGTAACAAATTTAAATAAAATTATGCAAAGAAATATAAATACAAATTTTAAACTTTTTTTCATAAACTTCTTCTCCTAAATTTATTAAATTCTATCATTAATAGAATTAAAAGAGGAATAACAAAAATATAATAAGTATCAGTGTATGTACTTTTATCATTAGCTTCTATATCATTAGTATTAATCATATTTTTTATTTCTTCTAATTTTTTATTAATATTACTTTGTTTTGTCATATAAATGTAATCAACATTTATATCTTTGGCAATTTTTTTCAAATTACTCTCATCAACTTTAGATATAGCTTTTTCAAAGCCTTTAGACGGGTCAGTTAAATAATCATATCTTTCAGAATAATCATCTTTTACTCGCATATAGCCGCCTTTTTTTGAGCCATATCCCAATATAGCACCATTATCAGTAAGTTCTGCAATTTCTTTAAAACTTTTTAAAGTTGAATCATCAGTAATTTCACCATCACTAATAAAAAATAAAATTCTTGTCCTATTTTCCTTTTTTTGGGAAGACTCTAAAGAAGAAATAATTGTATCAATTGGTGTATTTAGTGATGAACCTTTTGCATACAACTCATTAAGTGGCTCAATTATATCAATAGCTTCATTAGTAATATTAGCATCTTTTGTATATGGGGTATTAACTTTCGCTGTATTATTAAAAGTTATAACTGAAAACCTAGCCCCATTTAATCTTTTTATTATATATTTACAATCTTTTTTTACAGCATATAATCTAGTCTTTGTACCATCATAATCTTCAGCATTCATGCTTATAGTATTATCTATAACAAATAAAACATCTAAATTGTTTGCTAAAGACTGTGAATTGTTAGAAGAAATCATAATTCTAAGATTTATTATAAATAGTAAGCTAACTATTATGATTTGCCTAAAATTTTTTCTACTACTTTTCCAAATTATTACTATTAGAATAGCACAAATAATAGTCATTATCCACACAGGAATTATAGGAAATAATCTCATTTTGCCACCTTCTTACTAATTACAATAAGACCAATAATAGATATTATTAGCAAAATAAAAGGTACTTGTGGAATGTCTACTTTTTTTGTTTCTATTTGGTTTTTAAGTAATGATTTAGAGGTTGATTCAATATCTTTTACAATGCTATCAACTGTGGAATTGGAATGATTATATAGTTTACCATGTGTACTTTCAACAGCCTCTTTTAAAGCAATTCTGTCTTCACTACTCATAATTTTAGTACCAATACCAAAAACTTTTATTCCTTTACTTCTACTAATCTTAGCGGCATCATCCAAAGTAACAAGCGGTGTTCCCGCTAAATCATTATCTGTTGATAATATGATAATTCTTGTTCTTTCTTCATCAAGATTTGAAAAACTATATACACATGAAGCCAGCCCATCACCAATTAGCGAGCTACCTCTTGTTTCATTTCCCTCTAGCGTTCCACTATATATATAATTTCTAACGTAGAAAAAATCATCACTACTACTACTTGTATAAGTTGAATTATTTGCCTCCAATGATTTTTTTATCTCACCTAGTACACCTATTACATAATCATAATCATCAGTTAATGGCACCAGGACAACAGAAGATGTGTTAAAAATAGAAATACCAAATCTTTCGCCATTTAATTTTTTAACAGTATCTTTTAAACTCTCAACTAATTCGGTATTTAATTCATCTACTGAGGCTGAAACATCCATACATAAAAATATATCTCTATTATATTGATCATTATTAATTGTATCTACTTTTGCTAGTCGTGATATTAGAATAGTTGATAATAATATACTACTTCCAAATACTAAATATATAATTTTTTTAATTAAATTATATTGCTTGATTTTCTTTTTATAATAACTAGAATTTTTTAAATATTTTGTATTTGCTATTTTAGAGCCAATTGTATATTTTTCTTTCTTAACTTTTGAAAAAATAAAATAAATAGCTATAGCAACAATTACGATAATGATAACAGCAGGATTTCTTAGTTCCATTTTTCTATCACCATCCTCGTTTTACTTATTGATAAAGCGATATTCCCTTTAGAAATTCTAGCAAATTCAGGACTATAATACTCACTTACTAATTGATATAAAACTGGCATATTTATACTTGCTATATCTTTTAAAGTGTAATTCTGTACTTGTATATTAGTGACTTCAAAAATAAAATTTCTAATTATACTACTCAATTCCTGATATGCTTTTCTACTAGATAATTTCTTGCTATTAAAATTATTTATTAATTCATCAATTTTAGCCAAATATTTCCTTTTTATAACTAACAAATCTTTATGACTTGGAATAGCTAATTCTTTTTGCAGTTCTTTCTTCTTCATATATTTAGTTAAAATTAAGACAAAAATTATAAGAATTATCGTAAAAACAATATATAAAATAGAGTATGAAAATAATGGTCTTAGTTCAGTTGTTACTTGCATATCTATGTTCCTCCAACAATTCTATAATCTTCAAATTTATTTCTTCTTTAGAACTAATTGATGTTACACAAGTATTATTTTTCTTTAATTTAGTCAAATTTTTTTTAAGAATGTCTTTCCTAACTTCTTGTTCTACTTCATTTAGTTTACTATCATTTAATAAAAAATCTGAAATATACTCATCTTCAGAAACATCAAAAATATCTTTTCCAAACATATAATTATCATTAATATTTATTATCATTAAATCGTGTCTTTGATTTAGCTTTTTTAATGTTGAACTTTTAATATCATCAATACCAGCAATATCAGTTATTATAAAGATTATCATTCTTTTAGAAATATTTTTAAATACATATTCTAAAAGCTCATTCATATCAATATCTTTAACATTGGCATATTTATCATAGTCACATAAATATTCTTCTAAATTATATAAATTATACTTAAACGGTTTGTATTCAATTTTTTCATCATTAGCTAAAGCCATACCAACGTAGTCATTATTTTTAATAGCTAAATAACCAATAGTACCTGCAGTATATAAAGCAATTTCTTTTTTACTTTCATGCTTATCAGTATCAGCATCCATTTTCTTTCCAGTGCCCATAATTAGCATAATATTATGTTTTTTTTCAGCTATGAACTGCTTAACAAGTAAAGTCCCACTTCTAGCTGATGATTTCCAGTCGATATCTTTTACATCATCGTTAATAACATATTCTCTTAAATTTTCAAAGTTTAGGCTTTTCCCTTTATATACTGATTTGTATGTACCATCCAATATATTAGTTGTCTTTTTACTAGAATATATGGAAATATTAGCTTTTATTTTATTTATATAATTTAACTTCATGGTGTATTAACAGCTCCAAATATTGCATCAATTATCTGTTCAACAGTTACATTATCAGCAATTGCTGAAAAATTAAGAGAAATTCTATGTCTTAACACACTATATCTTAATTCCTTTACATCTTCTGGAATTACGTAAGTCCTACCATTAATTAAAGCTAGGGCTTTAGCACATTGCATAAATGCTATTGTTCCTCTTGTACTAGCTCCTAAATTGATATACTCAGCTAAATTACTATCAATATAATTTTTAGGATAACGCGTAGCCAAAATAATTTGAGCAATATAATTTTTAACTGAGTCATCAATATAAACTTTATCAGTTAAGTTTTGTAAAAATTTTAAATCATCTAGTTTTAATATAGAATTTGTATTATCAAAAACTTTCTTCTCAATACGATTTAGTATTTCTACTTCTTCTTTAGCAGTTGGATATTCAACTTTTTCTTTTAATAAAAATCTATCTAATTGCGCCTCTGCTAATAAATATGTTCCTTCTTGTTCTATTGGATTTTGCGTAGCTATTACTATAAATATTTCAGGTAACTTATAAATTTTTCCATCAATAGTTATTTGTCTTTCTTGCATAGCTTCTAATGTTGCACTTTGCGTTTTAGCACTAGAACGATTTATTTCATCTAATAAAACAAAATTCGCATAAATTGGTCCTATTTTAGTTTCAAAACTATTATTTGAATAATTAAAAATTTGTGTACCAATAATATCACTTGGTAATAAGTCAGGAGTACATTGAATTCTTGAAAAATTACCATTAACAGCTTCAGTTAATACCTTTGCAGCCGTCGTTTTAGCAAGACCTGGAACAGACTCTAATAATACATGTCCATTAGCCATTAAAGAAATTAATAATATTTTTTCTAGATTTGTTTGACCAACAATTCTCTCAGAATAATATCTAAATAAGCTATCAATAATTTCTTTACTACGAGTCATTTCTTCATTAGAAATATTACTTTTTTCGGCTAAATTGTTTAAATTTGAAATATTTGTATCATTATTCACACTAACACCTCTTTAAAACTTATCTTATACAATAACTAATAATATTTTATATTATTTTTATTTAAATAACAAGTTTTATGTTGTAAAATTTAAGAAGACCTATTATATATTAAAAATAAGTGGAAAATACAAAAATTTTAAAAAGCAATAAATAGAACTTTAAAAAATGTACCATGTACTCATCTAAAGTTAGAAAAATTAGTATATTTATGTTATACGGAACATTGTTCTTTTTATTATTCCTATAATGTTTAAGATTTCAAAAAAAAGACAAAAACCTAAAGCTTTTATCTTATTTTTTCAGAAGTTTATAATACTGACCAAAATTCTTTTTTAAAACAACTCTAATTGTTCAGCGTTTTGTCCACAACTAGTTAATATTAATTCCTTAATTGTCTCATAGGATTTGGCAAATGAGTTTGGTATTTCAAGTATAGAAATACCTTTTTCTTTACAAATTTCTACTTTTCTTGCATCACATTTTTCTCTATCGATATTTCCAAAATGTTCCCCACCTTGCAATTCTATAGCAATTCTCGGTATAAGATTAGTATCACTTATTTCATATAACACAACATCAAATTCTAATTTTGATTTTGCTAATAATGGGTCATTTGAAAACAAAGATGATAATTTCACATTTTTCTTAGCTTGAAAGAAATTATTAATACTACAAAAATGCGATATAGTTCTAAAGAATAAATCTTCATTTTTACTTCCATTAGAGCTTCCTATTTGAATTGTATATGACTCATTTGGAGGCACTTCAACATTTCCTTTATTAGATATATATTTTGCCAAATTATACAAATCATCATTTTTGTCAGTCGATAACTTTTCTAAAGCTTCTACATCTGAAACAACAACTAAGTTCTTTTTAGCTCTTGTAACAGCAACGTTAGTTATTTCCGAATTATTCTTAATCCAGTCAAATGTTTTCTTACTAGTCTTAGGTGATATTGAAGTAGATATTATTATTGTATCTTTTTCTGCTCCTTGTACTTGATGAATTGTTCCACAAGTAACATCTTTAATTCCATTTTCATTCATCATTTTAGTTATTAAATTTTGTTGATTCTTAAATGGAGTAATAATCGCTACATCTTTTAATTCATTTCTTTTAATATATTCTACAATTGCCCTTGCTTCTTCATAGTTTTCATTTTTTAATTTTGAATTTATATTCCTAACATTAATTAAGGAAAGATTTCCATCTTCTGATAAATAATCTAAATTAAGTTTTCCATTATAGAATCTTTTGTTTGAAAAGTCTATTATCTTTTTACCACACCTATAATGATAGGTAAGCATAATATCTTTAGATATAGTATCATGCTCTCTCATTATATCTAAAATAGAATGTTTACTATAATCATAGTCATTACCAATTTCATACTCAGCTTTTAATTGGTCATTTATAACATTTTCTAATACTATAACTGGCTTCAATTGATTAGTATCGCCAACAAGCAAAAGTTGTTTTGCTCTTGCAATGGGAAGTAGGGCAGTTGCACAATTGCACTGACCAGCTTCGTCCATAATAACTAAATCAAAAGTATGATTTGCCGTACCTAACCTTGAAGATGAAATATTAGTAGTAATAATTACTGGGAACACATCGGTTAACAGTTTAATATTTTCATCATCAGAGCACCATTTATTAAAAGCTGCTACTCTGTTATCAATATCTTCTTTTTTGCAAATATCTATTAATGGAGCATATTTTCTATGCTTTAATTTGTTTATATATTTTACCGATTCAAAATACATAAATTGTTTAAAACTTCTATCTTCACAAACAGATGTAACCAATGATAAAACATCTTGATTAGAAATATTTGGCATCTGTTCAAATTGTTCAGTTAGTTCCTTAATTTGTGAAATAACATTTTGATATAGCTTACTACTTTGATTATTAATCGATGAAGCCAGCATTTTTGCACTATTAATTCTTGCTTTTATTTCATTCTTTGCTTCATACATTTCTAAATATTTCAATAAATCTTTATTACCCTCATTTGTTTTATTTTTGATTCTATTAATCTTCTCTTCATCTGGCTCCATTTTAGACTCAAAATTATACAGTTTTAAAATTCTCTCTGTAGACTTAAAAACTTCCATTTTATTTCCTAACCTAAGATAAGGAAATGGTACATCATCTTCTTCACGATACGAAAAAGAAAGCTTTTCAAGAATGCCATTTATAGGCTTGTTGTTAGAAGAACAAATAAGAATAGTTCTTGAGTTAAAGAATGCACTTAATACAACGTTTAATATTGTTTGTGTTTTACCAGTCCCTGGAGGACCCTGTACATAAGTAATAGGATATTTCATAGTATTATAAATAACTCTCATTTGGTCAATATTAACCTTTTCATCGTATATAACAATATTAGGTTCTTTTCTTTTAGCACCAAATCTATTTGAATTACCAAAAAAAGCTTTAAGAGGATAGTCTAAAGTGCCATTTTCAATTTTTTCTTCAATAATACTATAAGTTGGAGCTAAATTGGCGGTTATATTTCTTTCAAGTATCATAAACTCCGGCATTTGATTTATTATCTCAGTATCTCTCAAATTAGCCCTAATTAATTCAGTATATTCACTTAAATAATCATTTAAATGATGCACTATATTATCTGTAAATTCTTGTGGGTCTATATCGATATAAGAACTAAGAGTATGCCGCTTATCTTTTATTAAAAAGCTTTGATTAATTCTTGGAATATCATTAATAGATAGCATCCTATTTTTAGGATTAAATGAAACATCATAATATAATACTATATATCTTTTATCATATTCATCTATAGATAGAAATGAAAGAATAAAATTATTTACTTCTCCCTCAAATTTTTTATTGTAGAATTTTTTTAGATAGTCAATAACTTGTATTTCTTGTTCTTCACTTAAAATAATTTGCCTATTCTTTAACAAAACATCTTTATCTATTCCATTAATAAGAAATGTCTCTTTTTGAAAAGGGTCATTATCTAATTCATTGCATTTTAAATAATATCTTAAAATATTATTATTAAATGATTCAAACCTCAACCATTTAGCCTCTTCTTTATTACTTTCAATTTTTTTAATTAAATCATCTGGAACATCATATGATGTAAATTCTAGTATTCTAGCACTTTGAATATTATCAAACTTAATAACTGCCTCCAAACTATTTAAAGATTTCTGGTCATTAAAAATACTAGCAAATAATAATCTCTTTTTAAGGTCAATATCCGTAATAGCAATCCAATAATACGTAGTTTCACCATTATTATTAATATATGAAATATCAATCCATTTTCCATTTTTAATACCTTCAGATATTACTAATTCTATATTCTTCATTCTATCATCTCTACATTAATATACCATAAATCTGATTTTATAAAAATAGTATGTTGTAATAATTTGAAATATAAATTAAATGAAAAAATTAAGATTGAAAAGAACACGATAAAAAAAGTAGCATTACACTACTTGAATTTACATATGGCAGGGGATGAGAGAATCGAACTCCCAACAGTGGTTTTGGAGACCATTATTATACCATTTAACTAATCCCCTATACTTTTTCTCGAACAAGTAGATTATATCATAGAATAAAGGCAGTTTCAAGAACAAAATGTTTCCTATTAAAAGGACCAAAGAAAAAAGCCATCAAGGCTTTAAAAAAATTAATATTGACGCGTTCTTTCTATATTTAATTTTATTTCATTATTTTCATCAAATGATTCTCTATCTGCTATGCAAGGATTTCTCAAAGTATCATCTGCATAAATTTTATTTAAATCATTACCCAAGTTATTATAATAATCAATTTCTCTAGCAGAACTTCCAAAAAATCTTTCTTTAATATCGTCCATTAAATCTCCACCAGCAACTCGATAGATTAAATCTTCACCATTTTCTTTTTCCTTTTGATAATAAACATATCTAGCTAAACCATTTTCAATACTTTTAGCTACATCTTTTGCTTCTTTATTATCTGTTCCAAAAGAAATTGTTACAAAACTAATATTTTTATCAGTACCAATTGCTTCCTCAGTTGAAGTTGGAACTCTCGTTTGAATATGGCCACCAATAGATTCCCTATAGCCAATTTTTCCAGCACATATATCATCGGTTACTAAACCATTTTCTTTAAATCCTGTTTCCATAGCTAAAGCCAAAGCATCAGAGTCACCAATTCTTTCATTGTCATAAGGAACAAACATCAACATACCAGAGCCAGACATATACAACTGGTCTAAAGAAATCACAACACTATTATTTCTATCAACATTTTCACAGTTTTCAGTTTGGGTAAAAATAACACCGTCATCTCGCAACTCTTGACAAACATCTTCAAAAAAAGCACTACTACATTTATTATCATTAACGATAATATTTAATGAATTCACATCATCTAAACTAACATCCTTCGGATTTACATTAGCTACCTTAGCTCCTGCTCCCAATCCAGCAAGTGCTGCCTCTGGTCCTATATAATTGACTGTACTTAAATCATCAGTCTCTACAGAATCCAAAACATAGCTATTTTCCTTTTTTAAACTATCTGAAACAGAATGAGCCATTCCAAAAGCCGTTGCTAATCCGGCTAAACCAATAATTGTACCTACAATCTCTCGTCTTTTTAATACTGCCTTAATTTTTTTAAATTTCCTAAAAAAATCTTCATTTATCGACTCCGGATTTATCTTAAAACCATTCTTTTTTTCCAAAGTAATTCACCTCTATTTAAAGTATATGTCAAAATAAAACTAAAGTCAAAACATAAAACTCCACAAATTACCTCTTTACATATTTAAAAATTCCAAATTTATGTCAAACAAAATTCTACTAGTATGGCAATCGCTTAAAAAAATATAAACAAATAGTGGTATAATTAGATCAAGATAAAAAGAGAGTTGATTTAATTA
>CANQIL010000051.1 GCA_947624045.1 uncultured Bacilli bacterium | reverse complement strand
TTCAGTGCGTTCACTTTTTTTTACGTCTTATTATTTTCTTATTTCATCAAATTTTGATTAACAAAGGAATTTATTCAACAAGACTTTTTTATCTATTATATAATTAATACTTGACATAATAAAAAACTTCACATAAAAGAAAAAATAAAGAAAAGTGATGATCTATTGAAGAAGTCATCACATAATATAAAAAAGTAAATTTTATGGTGTAAGAACAAAACGAGTACCATGACTGCCATAAGCAGCACCATCTGCATAAGCTGATGAAAAAACTCCAGAACCAGCAGAATAAGTGTTATCGCAACCATATACAACCCATGGATAAGAGCGAAATGCAAATCCTCTAGCATTATTATACCAACCTAATGTTTCTGATAAGGCTTGTCCATAGCATATTCCTCCATTACAAGCTTTTACTGAATTTAGTAAATCTGAGCTAGCTGGCATTCCATCTTTAGTTGTTGAAACTTTATACAAATTATAATATTGTTCATCTGGAAATGGTAATTCTGGTGTGGAATTTTTAAAAATAACGTATGTATTATTTTGATATATTCTACCAGTAAAACCTGAATTATAATTAGTTAGGTTTCCGCTCATTGGTGGATATGGAGCTTCATAATAAGCTAAAACTCCCATTACATATTCCCAAACTCCACCACTCATATCATATATGCCATAAATTGTACCCGTTGTGCTTGCTCCGGGGCCTGCCTGACCTTTTCCATTATTTAGATCAGTCACATCATTATAGGCATATTGTAATTCAACTTTATTTTCTTGACTCGGTGTTCCATTACTACTCCCTGCTATATGATCTGTTGATTTATTATGATAAACTTCCTTATATTTCCCTGTATAATTAGAATTACCATATTTTCCATATTTACTTTGGGAAAGATATGCTACTGCTCCCCATTCATCACTTTTTATCATATGTAAGTCACCTTTATTTTCATTAAATCCATAAGTAGAAACATACGTTTTTTGCATGCTCCTTGCAACATAAAAGAAACTGCTTACTGTTTGATTCCTTAAGGATACTACTTCTGGCTTAATACTAACATTTCTTACATCACATTCTTCATTTACACAAGCTTGCTTATCAGCTGATAAAGTTCCAGTTGTCTCAAATTTGCCGACCCATATGCCGCTTCTCTTAACTCCATCAAAATCAAAGGCTTCGTTAGTACGCCAATTGGTTGGTATATCTCCTTTATACCTAGCACTTCCTGTTTCTGTTACTTGGGAAATAAATTTGACATCTATTCCACCAGGTAAAGCTTGAGTTGGATTTTCATTTCCAAAACTTGATTTTCCAAAATAATTTTCACCTCCGTCTTCACTTTTAATTGTGTATGAATATCTTGGTATCCAGACCCACATTGTGTTAATATAATCCATATCTATAGGTGTTCCAACAGCAGCATTTTTTATCTCACTTCTTTTTTCTGAAACTATTGTTACAGCATTTGCCCATTTTTGATTAGAATAATCATACCAACTATTGTCTTCATTATTTATATCCGCTTTCTTCCATGTACCTTCAGTATCACTTTTCTTTTCATAATAGACTGGTATCATATCGCCATTTAACTCTGGTGGATTTGGTATATTATCTAAGCTTGAACCATTTTGTCCTTCTACTTCTTCTTTTGTTAAACTTTCAAAGATAAAACCTCTATCTAGTCCACCTAAGGTAACAGAGTTTCTAGGTATATCTTCGGCTTCATGATTAAATGTTATTCTTAATGTTACTGTTTCTGTATTTCCACCTTTTAATAATTCTATATCAGAAAAATCAGTATTTCCATTGATAGCTGTATTCCCATAATTGACTTCATAAATTACATTACTTTTTAATAAATCTTGGTCACTTGAAGCGGTTGAACCACTACCTACAAAAGTTAAACTAGAACTCTTTCCCGTTACATCTACTAGTTTTGAGGAAATGTTTCCATTATTTTTTACTGGTATACTAAAAGTACAAGCATCTCCTGGCTTAGTAAATTCTACACTCATTCCAGAAATACTGGTTCCCTCAATATTTCCTAAACTACATTTAGCCATTCCTGTTTCAGTTTTTTTAATTTCATCTGTTAAAAATACTATATCCCATGTACTAGCTGGAACTTTAGCTGTACCTGTTATATTTAATCTTGTTGATAATAAAGCATAGCCAATTGACAATCCTACTACAACTACACAAAGACAAGCTATAATAATTAATTTAGTTTTCCTACTACTCATAGATATCCTCCATTTTTTTACCATATACTTAATTAAATCTTAATACGCGATTTGCGGAAAGTCAAGAAAAATATTACGCATTATGCGAAAATTGTCTTGGTGATAAAAATGGTAAGTAAGTTCATTAAAACAATGAGAAAAATGGCTGGTTTTTCTCAATTAGAACTGGCTAAAAAATGTAATATAGCTAATACGACAATAAGTGGCTATGAAACAGGATATCGTGAACCTGATTTTAAAACGCTTGTTAATATTGCTAAAAATTGTGGCTTTGAAATAAAATTTGTAAATAAAAATAATGAAGTTTTAGATATAGAAAATATTAAAAGAAAAGAATTATAATTTATAACTTTTCCTTTTTGTTTTAAGTATAGAAATTAAAAAAAAGAGAGATACTAAAGATGAGGAGGAAAAACATGAAAGTAACTAAAAATGCTGATGTCTTAGATGAATTAAGTAAAGGCTGTTTTATGGGAATGGACGCTATTAATTATGTATTAGAAAAAGTCGATGAAAAAGTTTTTAGAGAAGTCTTAGAAAAGCAATATGAAGATTATAAACAAGTAGCTGAAAAAATTGAAGAGATTTATCCCGATTATAGCTCTAAAGAGCCTCATGAAACATCAACAGCTAATAAAGTAATGACTTGGTATTCGGTACAAATGAAAACTATTACTGATAGTTCAACTTCAAAACTAGCAGAACTTCTTTTGCAAGGAACAAATATGGGAATCATTGAGGGAAGAAAACTACTTAATAATAAAGAAGCTGATAAGAGAATTATTACTTTGATTGATGAATATATTAAAATGCAAGAAAAGGCTGTAGAAAAATTAAAAAAATTCTTATAAAAAACTGTTGAAAATAATTAAAATCTTCAACAGTTTTTATATTACTAATTAATTTGAAAATATATTACCATAGTATAATTCCAAATATGCAAACCAATATTACTAAAACCCAATATTTTATAAAATTTAGTTCTCCAGGTTTTACAATTTTATTATCATTCTTTTTAGACACATAAAAGTAAGCTTCACTACCTTCTTTTAATTTAGTACTGCCTTCAAAAAAATTATCCTCTATGTCATAAACTTTACCATTATGTTCAAAATGATATTTGTTATGACCACCTTTAGTGAAAGCATCTGCATCGATAAATTCTTTTTTAAATGAACTTGTAACTACTCCTTTTACTTTATCATATGTTTTGATTTTTACTAATACTATTACTAACTTGATAGTAGCAAATAAAGCAAGAGCTCCAAATATTAAATATTGTGTTAAATCTTCCAACCCCATTTTCTTTACTCCTTATACATTATATTTATATCTACCATATTATCATTTATTCCTGACACTACTCCATTACTACATAATTGCCAAAACTTATAATCACCTGCATAATTTGTTTCGTTTGTATAGTGGGCTAACCATACAGGATGTTTAGTATCATACCAAATATTTTCTAAATAATTTTTACTACTATAAAGCATCCCCTCATAACCAGCATCTTCTACTGTTTTTATAAAAGCCTTAGCCATTTCTGTTAAATGATAAAAACTTAGATTAAAGTCTTGATAAAAACCCCAATTTTCCCAATCGAAGACAATTGGTAAATCAACATCATATTTCTTTATTTTTTTAATAATCCATTTTGCTTCATTAATAGCGGCTTTTTTACTATCAGCATAAGAATAAAAGTAAATACCAACGGGAATCTTTTCTTTGTTAAAGCCTTTTATATTTTGTTTAAATTTATTATCTACATAATACTCGCCCTTAATACCTTTAGCGCTACCTACTCTAACAAAAGCAAATTCAACACCGGATGCTTTTACTTGTTTAAAATCAATATCACCTTGCCAATGGGAGACATCAATTCCTATTTTAGTTTTAGCTGTTTTGTAATTATTTATAATATCAGAAAAACTAGTTGTTTCTACTTCACCTGGTGATGAAGACTGGTCTTGTTCTTTTTCTTTTACATACAAAGTAAAATTATGAGCTATAGTATTTCCACTATTATCAGAAGCTTTGAAAGTAAGAGGATAAGAACCTACTGTGTTAACATCATAAGCTCCTTCAATGACACACTTTGGCTTGTCATCATAATTATCACCACAAAAGAACTCGTGAGCTAAGTCAACTTCATCACCAACATATAAAGAATAAGAATTAACCATTTTTATAATAGGCTTAGTAGTATCAACTATATTAATTGTAAATGTATAGGGAACTTTTATATTATCTTCATTAGTATAAGTAAAATTAACTTCTTGTTTTCCTAACTTAGTGGTTTTTACCTTTTTATTTTTGTCATACTTTCCATTAATGCTTTTTATTAAATCTTTTAAGGTAACTTCAGAATAAACTTCAATATCTAAATTATCTACTAATTGAACTTTAATAACGGCATGATCTATTTGCCATTTCTTGTAAAACTTTACTCCTCCTAAAATTATAATACTTAAAAGTACTATTGTTGATGTAATAATTAGAAGTTTCTTTTTCAAAATTAACATCTCCTTAAGATTATTATATAACAATTAGTACTTTTTTATAAATAAAGTTAAGACATTAAGGATAACTAAGAAGGTAACGCCAACATCAGCAAAGACGGCCATCCAAATAGTACTGATGCCTAAAAGAGCTAGAAGTAAAACGACAAATTTTACAGTAAGAGCAAAAGTTATGTTTTCAATAATTTTCTTTTTAGTCTTTTTAGCAAGTATAAAAGCTTCTTGTAAAGCACTTAAATCATCTTTCATTAAAACTATATCACTAGTTTCTAGGGAAGCATCACTACTTTTTATCATTGCGACACCTAAATCAGCTATTTTAATAACTGGGGCGTCATTAATACCATCGCCAACAAACATACATTTTCCTTTTTCTTGATACTTTTTTACATAATTTATTTTATCTTGAGGTAAAAGTTCACCATAAAAGCTTTTTAATTTTAATTCATTGGCAATCTTTTCCACATTACTTGTTTTATCTCCTGATAAAATAATGATTTCTGTAAAATTATCTTTTAAAGAAGAAATACTTTTAGCGGATTTTCTCATTTCATCAGCAATTACAAGGTAACCAGCAAACTCTTTATCAATACTTACATAAATAATAGTTCCCATTTCTTCAATATCATTAACTTCAATACCCTCATCACTAATTAATTTTTTATTACCTACTAAAAAATCTTTATTATCTATACTACAACTTAAGCCTTTACCACTTATTTCTTTAAAGTTTTTAACAGGTAAAACATCACCTTTATAATAATCTTTTATAGCTAAAGCTATAGGATGAAGAGAATTAGTTTCGGCAGATGCCACATATTTTATAAAGTCTGGTTTTTCCATACTAATACTTTTTACCTTAGTAACAACAAAATTACCTTTAGTTAAAGTGCCTGTTTTATCTAAAAATATATATTTAATTTCATTTAATGCATCTAACTCTTTACTACCCTTTATCAAAATACCTTTCCTACTAGCACTACCTATGCCACAAAAATAAGCAAGTGGAATAGAAATAACTAAAGCACAGGGACAAGCTGTTACTAAAAAGACTAAGGCCCGATATATCCAAGTAGTGTAGTCTTTTGTAATTACTGACAAACCTACTCCTATAAATAAAGCTAATAAGACTATGATTGGGGTATATACTTTAGCAAATTTTGTTAAATAAGTTTCTGTTTTACTTTTTTCATTATCAGTACTTTCTAATAATTGCATAATTCTAGCTGTTGTAGAAGTTGTACTGGTAGTTGTAGCTTTTATTATAAGTGGAGATGTTCTATTGATATAGCCACTTAAAACATTTTCAGCCTCTTCTATTTTTTTAGGGACTGATTCACCTGTTAGAGAAGATGTATCAACAAAACTACTACCTTTAATTACTATGCCATCAAGCGCAATCCTTTCACCTGGCTTAACAATAAATTTATCACCTACTTTAGCTTCGGTAAGAGGAATAGTTATTTCTTTTTTATTTTCTAATTTAGTAATGGTATCTTTTTTTAAATCTAGTAAATCAAGTAAAGATTTCTTACTTTTACTAACAGCTAAGTCAGCTAAATATTCGCCTACTTCAAATAAAAACATAACCATAAAGGCTTCTTCAAAACTCTTTATAATAAAGGCTCCTAATGTCGCAATTATCATTAAAAGATTTTCATCAAAAATTATTCCTTCTTTTAAATTATTAAATGCTTCTTTATATATTTCATAACTAATTAAAATATAAGCAATTACTACTAGAACTATTTTAAAATTAGTAGGCATTATTAGAGCTAATAAAAATATAACTAGACTTAAAACTATCTTAAAAAAATCTTTATTAATAATTTTAGGCATTTATATCACCTCTTTGATATGTTCTAGACCATACTTTAAAATTACTTTTATATGCTCATCACTGATAGAATAATAAACATTTTTACCATTCTTTTCCGTCTTAACAAGATTGGATGCCCGTAAATTCTTTAATTGATGAGAAATAGCTGATTGACTGACATCTAAATATTCACTTATCTCATTAACACAAAGAGGCTTATTTAATAATAAATCTAAGATTCTAAGACGAGTTTCATCGCCAAATATCTTATAAAATTCACTTAAACCATATAATAATTCTTTACTATGCATCTTCATAAGCTTATCTCCTTGTATGAATGATTGTTCATATATTCATACTATAATATATATGCCAAGTTGTCAAGAAAAAAATTATCTTTTTACTTTTTTAAGATAACTTTTTTTGTAAAGATATATTTTTTCAATAAATAGATTACTTACTATTACTAGAAATAAGGAAATAATCATTAGAAATAAGAAAAAGGAGCATACTGCTAGTTTTAAAGAAAAGCTTTCCTTTTTTTCGATTGTAGTATCTAAATAACAATTAGTTAGATATTTTTCATAATTAGAAGCATCTATTGTTATTTCATTTTCTTTAGGCAAAAATTTAGAAATATTCTTAATAACTAAATCCTTTAAATTATTATCAGCAATAACAGGATAGCCATAAGCTTTTATTTCTTTAGGTTTCTCTGTAGTTCTTTCATAAGAATAGTCAATTATTTTTTTAAATTTGTCATAATCATCGGCGGGGATTGCTACTACGTAAGTGTGCCATAAACCTGTATCTTCTTGTTCGATAACAAAATGAAAAGTCTTATTTTGTTCTTCATCTTTAGCAAAGCTTTCCGACATTTTGTTAATTGTTATATATGTATATTCTTTAGTGTTATTAACTTTTTCCCACGATTTTATAGTATTTTCTTCTTTATAAACGCTATAAAAAAGGACGGATAATATTGTTATTAATATTAAGTGGAGTATTATTACTAAATATTTTATTGTTAGTTTTTCTTCATTTATTTTTTTCATCAAGTTCCTCTAATCTTCATATTTAAAAAGCTTATTTATTTTTTCTTTAGGCATCAACATCTTCATATTCTGCTCTACTCTAAAATGAAATTTTTTAGTTGTTGTTTTATACTCTTCTCCATCAATACACCAAGATGTTTTTGGACCGGTTAAAAATTCTACTTCAAAATTATTTGTTTGATAATAAGTAATTCCGGGTATATCTTTTACATCCATGGTGTTAACTAAAACGAGCATTTTAAACATATCTTTTTTATTTTTTATATTAGCTAGAGCTATTTCAAACATACCATCATCTAATTTAACATCATAATAAATATCTGATACACCAGCAACTCTAGAAGAATTAGTTATAAAGATAAAAGAGTATTTCCCCTCATACGTTTTACCATCAACTTTATATCTTATGTCGTAACAATTAATTTTATTGCGTAATTGTCTTAAACCATATAAAATATAGGCTACTTTTCCATATTTCTTTTTTAAATCTCGAGGCGTATTATAAGCCATATCAATATAATCACCTAAACAAGCAACATAAATAAAAGGTGTATTATTTATGAAACAAACATCTATATCTTTAGGTCTACCTTTCAATATTTTTTCTAAATTTTGATAAACACTTTTATTAAGACCATACATATTACCTACATCATTAGTTGTACCCATAGGTAAATCAGCTAAAGTTAGTTTTTTTAGACGATTACAATTACCAGTAACTATTTCATTTAAAGTACCATCTCCCCCAGCACTAATTACTAAGTCAATATCATCATCTAACTCTTTTATAATTCTAGTAGCATCATTTTTAGCTTTAGTAAAAATAATCTCAGTATCATAACCATACTTACGTAAAATATCGTAGAAGTCTTTATAATTTCTTATCTTTTTCTTTTTACCACTAGCGGGATTCATAATGATTACACATTTGCGCACAAAACCACCTCAAATATTTCTAATCACTATTATTATAAACATAATCGGAAAAAAATACTAGTAAAATTCAAAAGATGAGTAAAGCATTATTCTACTCATCTTCTTTATATTTAAATGGCTTAGTAATTTCTCTTTTTATAATTTTAAAGATTATTATAAAACTAGCGATAATTGCTTTAAAAAATCTTACTACAAAATAGCATATTTCTTTAACAGTCCTTTTGGCACCTCGTAATAATTCTATTATGTCTTTTCCTTCATTGACGGCGCCAAATACTTCTAATTTTTCTCTAATTTTAGAATATATTTTTGAGTATTTACCTCTTTCAGCTGTTAGGTAGACACCTAAATTTCTTTCATAATAATCATTTGTATAATTAAAATACAATCTATTAAAGGCTTCACAGGCTACTTCATAAGAAGATGTAGAAATTTCAGGAAGCTTTTTCTTTTCGTATTTATCATTTTCTTCTTTAATAGCTTTTTCAAAAATCTTATCAAATTTTTTTACCATGATATTTAATGTAAAGCCTTCTAGTATTTTTTTACGACAGTTTTTCTTTAATTCGTCTAAGTTTTCAACAACCTTTAAAGTCTTTTTTACATATTCTTCTATTTCTTGTTCATAAATTTCTTTAGTTGGATTATCATTGTAATGTATCAAAGCACCTACTTTGTCATCTATTAATTCTGCTTGACCGCCAGCATCAGTTGAAATAACTGGTACTCCCATGGCAAGGGATTCATAAGATGTTAAAGCAAGTCCTTCAAAAGATGAGCAATTAAAAGTTGCATCACTTATAGCATAAATTTCTTCAGTTTCTTTAATCATACCAAGTAAAGCAAAATTATCATTTATATTAGCTTTAACTTGAGGCATCAATGGACCATCACCAGCTACTACCCAAAAAATATTTTTATTAATTTCACTTACTCTTTTAGCGATTTCCACAAACATCTCCGGTCTTTTTTGTTCACTCAAACGACAAATAAAGGAAATAATTATTTTATTTTTAGGAATATTATATTTTTCTTTAAGGGCTTCTTTATCAAATTTTTCAGGATTAAATTTTTCTTCATTTGTACCAATATAAATTGTTTCGGCTTTTTCTATACCAAATTCTTCTTGTAATTCTTTTAATGTCGCATTATTACAACAATATGTTCCTGATAAGTATTCCATAACATCTTTTGAACATCTAGCAAAACCTCGACGAGAATCATTAATATCAACACAATGAATATAATCTAAGAAAGGAATATTGGGATATTTACTCTTTAGATAAGGGCACATATAATAGCCATATTCAGAATTACTAACAAAAACTAAATCTACTTTCCGTGATGAAATAATATAATCGGCAAAATTAAGATAATCTATTCTATCAATAAAGGAAGCCATATCATATACTTCGGCATAGTCTTCAAAACTTTGTCTAATTGGATTATTGCTTGGAGTCGTTGTTAAAACGATGTGGCGATATTTATCTTTAGGAAGCCTTTTAATTAAATCTAAATTAAAGAAGTCCGCTCCTCCAACTACCATCCATGGAAAAATATAAAGAATTGTTTTTCT
>CANQIL010000050.1 GCA_947624045.1 uncultured Bacilli bacterium | reverse complement strand
ATTTTTCTAAAATTTTATATTCATCTACCCTCATAGAACCTATAATTACATTTTCATTCTCGGACAATCTCCCCCATACCGTCCTGTCAAGAGAAAAAATTAAAAAATGTTATAAAATGTGCAAAATCTTAACACATTTTTCATTTTATATTATAATTTCATTTATTATTTGGAAATTACTTCACAAATTAAACGACTAATCTCAGTAGGGTCATCAATAGGAAGACCAGCTATCATCTTAGCTTCGCTATATAAAATCTTTGTATACTTCTTAAATTCTTCTTTATCATCCTTATAAAGTTTCTTTAACTTTTCACTAATAGGATGCTTTTCATTAATCTCTAAAATAGTTTGTGCTTTAATTCCCATATCATTAGGCATAGCATCAAATACTTTTTGCATCTCAATAGAGATATCCCCTTTAGAAGTTAAGCATACTGGGTGTGATTTCAACTTATTACTAAATCTAACTTCACTTACTTCTTTTATCTCATCAGCCATTTCTTTTAATAAATCACTATTACCTTCATTAGCTTTCTTTACTTCTTCTTTTTCTTCATCACTTTCTAAATCCAAATCGCCGCTTTCAACATTAACAAACTTTTTACCTTCATATTCAGATATAGCTGTTACAGCAAACGAATCAACATAATCAGTTAAGTATAAAATATCATAATCTTTATCTTTAACTTGCTCCACTTGTGGCAAATCTTTTATCTTTTCAATTGAAGAACCAGCGGCATAGTAAATAACATCTTGGTCTTTTTTCATATCTTTTACATATTCACTTAAAGTAATAAGTTTTTCTTCTTTAGCTGAATAAAACATAATTAAATCTTTTAGTTTATCTTTATCTTGACCATAGTTATTATAAACCCCATATTTTAATTGCATACCAAATGTCTTAAAGAATGATATATAACTTTCACGGTCATCTTTTAACATAGTTTCTAATTCTTTACGAATTTTACTCTCTATATTTTTAGCAATTAATTTTAAATTATGCGATTCTTGTAATATTTCTCTTGATATATTTAATGATAAATCTTCACTATCAACTACACCTTTTACAAAACTAAAATAGTCTGGTAATAAGTCTGCACATTTTTCCATAATCATAACACCATTAGTATAAAGGCTTAATCCTTTTTCATAATCTTGAGTATAAAAATCATATGGAGCATGACTTGGTATAAATAATAAAGCTTTATATGAACACATTCCCTCAACAGCTGAAGATATTACTTTTAATGGCTTATCATAATCATTAAACTTATCCATATAAAAATTATTATAATCTTCATCAGTTACATCTTTTTTATTTTTCTTCCAAATAGGAATCATACTATTTAGTGTTTCTATTTCTTTTTTATCTTCATATTTATTTTTCTTTTCATCTACTAATTCATGATGAGTAACTTCCATCTTAATAGGAAAACTTATATAATCAGAATATTTTTTTACTAAGCTTTTTATTTCATATTCATCTAAGTATTTTGAATATTCTTCTTCCTCAGTATCTTGTTTAATAGTTAAAACTATCTCAGTACCAACATCTTCTTTTTTAGCTTTCTTAATAGTATAACCATCTACACCTTCACTTTCCCAAGTATAGCTATCTGGACTATCAATACTCTTAGTAGTAACTTTTATTTTATCACTAACCATAAAAGCTGAATAAAAACCAACACCAAATTGACCTATAATATCAATTTTTTCTTTCTTAGTCATATTCTCTTTAAAAGCTAGACTACCACTTTTAGCTATTGTACCTAAGTTTTCTTCTAATTCTTCTTTAGTCATACCACAACCAGTATCACTAATAGTAATAAGTCTTTTATCCTTATCAAGCGCAATATTAATTTCTAATTGTTCTTTTTTTACTTTAACTTTCTTATCTGTTAAACTACGATAATATAATTTATCTAGCGCATCAGAAGCATTAGAAATTAACTCTCTTAAAAAAATATCTTTATTTGTATAGATAGAATTAATCATTAAATCTAATAATCGTTTTGATTCAGATTTAAATTCTTTTTTCTCCACAAAAATCATCTCCTAACAACTTACTTATAACACTATTTTTAGCAGTTGTCAAGCAAGAGTGCCAAATAACAAGAAAAATTTCTAACATTAAAATAGGATTATTTATTTTTTGTTCTTTTTTTGATATAATTTAGATAGCTAATTCTAAAACTAATTTTATGTTTATATGATACTATTTTTATTCATAATATATTTATAGAAGGGATTAAATATTATGAATAATGATTATCTATATATATTACTTTATATTAACAAATATGATGGAGGAATAAAAATGATAAAAAATGAAAAGGAAATTATGAAAGAAATTAATAAGGTTTATAAAGAGTTAAAAATTGAGAAAAGAGCAAATAATATAACAAAATCAATTAAAGATTCAACAAAAAAAATAAGTATTTATGATAATAATAAAAAAAGCTATTTAGATAATAAAACTAGTGTTAGAGCGAGGTATGGTTATTATGGCGGATTGGAATAAAATTTTAAAAGAAATTCAAGATGAAGAATTTCAATCTCCAATAGATACGGTTAGAAAAAAGTATATAAAGAATTTATCTGCTTTAACCGGAAGAAATACTATCTGCTACTATTCTGGATTTTTAACAAACTCTGATCATCCAGATACGGCAATTAACGATAGAGATTTAAATGGATTTATGACAGTTATTCATGGAATGGATAAATCAAAAGGCCTAGATTTGTTACTTCATTCTCCAGGCGGTGAAGTAGCTGCTACAGAGGCCATAGGAAATTATCTAATAAAAATTTTTGGAAATAATATTCGTGTTTTTATTCCTCAAATAGCTATGTCTGGTGGAACTATGTTATCTTGTATAGGTTATGAAATATATATGGGAAAGCACTCAAGTATAGGACCTATTGACCCACAATATGGAGGAGTTCCTGCATATGGGGTAATTCAAGAGTTTGAACAAGCTAAAGAGGAAATTATAAGCAATCCAAATTCAATTCCATTTTGGCAACCTATTATTGAAAAATATCCTCCTACATTCATTGGACAATGTTATAAAGCGATTGAATTATCTTCAGAAGTAGTAAAAAAATGGTTAGAAGATAATAGTATGTTTAAAGATGATACAAAAAAGACTCAAAAAATAACAAAAATTATGAATTATTTAAATAATAATGAACATACTAAGATGCATTCTCGCCATATCGGAATAGACAAAGCTCAAGAAATAGGACTTGTAGTAAAGCCTCTTGAATCTGATGACGAACTTCAAGATGCAGTATTATCAATACATCATTGCTTTATGCATACTTTCCAAAATACAAATGCTGTCAAAATTATAGAAAATCAAAATGGGATATCTTTTATAATGATTGATGGAAAATGAAAAATTAATATATTATTAGTTTTATAACTTTGATATTTAACATAAATAGTGCTATACTATAGCCACATATATTTAAAAAGCGGTGAGGCAGCCAAAAATGGTAACTAAAAAAGCGGTGATTCCAGCCATTAAATAGGAAATGAAAAAAGGAGATTAGAGGAATACTCTAATCTTTTGTTTTTATTTTTCATAAAAAAACGATTAATTAAAAAGCTTTTTAAAAATATCTTTTTATAATTTTATCTACCATATCTTTTTCAAAATTACTATTTATTACTTCAATTAATTTATCTTTAAAAGAATCATTTATATCAAACATTTCCAAATCAGTACTAAATACATCTTTAATAGCTAGTTTAATAAGAGTCTTTTTACTAACTACTAATAAATCATTTTCAGTAATATCATAAACTAAGTATTTTTCATTATCCATAATAATTTTAGGAAACTTATTCTCACTCTTTTCTTTATAAAGACAATATAAAGTATATAGATAAGCTTTATCAATATTCTTATTATTCATAAAAACATTAAAGATACCTTTATAATTATTAATCTCATATATAAATAAATTATTATTTATATAAGCAAAGTATTTATCTTCTATTTTTTCAAAAAAGGTAACTTCCTCTAATAATTTTTTACCTAAAGTTAACTCATTATCCGTAAATATTCCAAGATTATCCTTATCAATATTTATATCTAATGAATAATCATATTTTATATTAGTAAAAGAATCATTAAATAAAGCTAATATTTTATTACAAAGTTCACTAACTATATTAGGAGCATGTTCAAAAAGACTAACAATTATATCGAATAAGAATGACCAGTCTTCAGGAATAACTTGATTAGTTAGAAACTTATATTCGCCACTAAAATTAATATTCACTTCAATATAATAGGCCTTTAAAGTTTTACTTAGTCTATTTCTAAATTCTTCATCTTGATAAGTAGCTTTTAAACTATTTAAAGTTTCTAAAAAATAATTAACATTAACTATTTCCATAAATTGGTAGCAACAGTATTCTTCTACCCTATTTATTTCCATTACATCTATTGGTATAAATAAAACTTTAAACTTTTCAATTTTCTTGTTAAAAACTAAAGCAAGATAAAAATTACTCTTATCATAATCTTTAATTACTAAGTCAATAATAACTCTTTCATTTTTCTTTTTTAAATATTTTTGTACTGCTGAAAATTTTTTCTCTGTCATAAATACCTCTTTCAATTACAATAATTACTTAACCTATTAACCAGACATAATAGCTCTTAGTAGTTTCTAAATTCCTTTTTTTTAGAAAAAATTATTGTAAATAATTCAATTACATTTTATCAAAAATAAAAGACTATTACTAGTCTTTTTAGAAACTTTACTTTGATAATTCGACAATTTTACTCCAAGTTTGCGGTCCTACCACCCCATTTACTTCTAAATTGTTATTAGCTTGAATAGCTTTAACAGAGCTTTCTGTTAAGTTATCATATGTGCCATTTACAATAACTCCTGGGATACTTTGTCTTTTTTCACATATTAAATATAAAAATTTCTGTAAATTGACAATATCTTCTCCGGTCATATCTTTTAATAAATACCTACCAGGATAAAATTCATTGACATTACATAGACAGTCAGTTGGAACTTTTTCAATAGTTTGAAAGTAAGCTTCTTTTAGAGCTTTCCATGTATTAGCATCAACTTCCCCGGTTGCTTTTATGTTATATTTATTTTGAAAAGCAACTACCATTTGCCTAGTATCTTCTGTAAAGGTATCACTATTTAGATTTAAAAAAGGTATATCAGGGTCAAAGTAAGCTATGACATTTAAGTAGTAATTAAGAGTATTAATATAACTACCAGTATCACCTAACTGCAGTTTATTACCAAAAAGAACAGTTGCTTCTTCTTCACTAATTCCCTCAGAATAAAGATTGCTTATATTTTTAACGGCATTATATAAATATTTTATTTTGTACCAAGTCATTTTATCTACACTACCGGTTACAGGTAAGTTAAATATTTCTTGAAACTTTTTAACGGCTTGTTCAGTTTCAACTGTAAAATAGATACTATCATCAGTAATAGCTGGTATAGCTGGATAGTTTCTACCTATACGATTAAGTTGCGTTTTAATCATCCGTACAAAGTCACCTGAGATACCTAGTTCTACCGGGAAGCCTGGGTAGCTGGCAATATTTTCTTCAACTGGAGCATTATATATTATTCTAATATCATTACCATAATAATTCTTTAGTATTTCTAATGGATTTTTACCTTGATTAGCTAATGTTACACTACCCCACTGTGAAAGCCCATCACATTTCGTAACTCGTCCATCACAATATTGGGCAAATAAAGGTTGGACTTGGTCTTCTTTTACAATATAGTTATTGAAGTATTCATCAACTACTTGCGCAATTCTTTCAAAAAATTGTCTATTTTCTCCAAAAGATTGGTCATAAACGGAACTACTAGTAATATCAAAATTATAACCCTTTGATGGATACCATTCATTATAAACTCTATTTAGGGCAAAAGATATTTCTGCTAAAACATTGGCCTTGATGGCATCAATGGGCCAGTTAGGATATATTTCTCCTGAGGCAACATTTTTTATGTACTCATCAAATGGCACAGTAACATTTCTAGCTGCCTCATCAGGAGCCCCTAAATGAACAGTAATAACCGTTGGAATAATAGGACTTCTAATTGCCATCTTCAATTACTCCTTCCAATTCAACTAATGGAGTCATTCTGACATATTGAATTACTTTAATATTACCAAGCATACCTATTTGATATTGTTTTATAGTTTCATAACCAACATGGATAGCTGTCATATCATAAGTAGTATATAAAGGTGCTTCCATCGTATTAGCGGTAGCATTAACAGGAGCTGGTAAAATAATATTATCAATTATGCCACTATTATTAGTTGTTCCACTATAAAAAACTACTTTGTATTTACCAATAGTTTTAAAAATAACAATTTCACAATCAGCAATAGGAACGGCTTTATAAGCTGTAAAGACTTGAACTTTTAAAGTACCTGTACTAGGATTTTCTCTTAAAAATTGTGTGTATTCATTAGTATTTTTAAATTCTTCAAAAGTAATAATTTCCGGATTCATGAATCTACCTCCTTTATCTTTAAAATTTGACCAATACTTAAATCATTACTTGTTAAATCATTTAATTTTTTAATAGAATCAACTGTTACTCCATATTTTTTAGCTATATTATAAAGATTATCCCCTCTTTTTACGGTATAGGTTTCATATGTTGGACCAGTATAGCCTTCTTTATAACAAGTAGAACCTAAAGGAATGGCATTATCTTTTCCTACTATTACTTTTAGTTGTTGACCTATACTTATAACATTACTTTTTAAGTCATTTATTTCAATAAGTTTCGCAACACTCATATTATATTTCTTCGCAATTGAATATAAGCTGTCTCCTTTTTTTACTACATAGATTAAATAGTCATTATCAAAAGCATCATCAAGCATAGTATTATAAGGAATTTTAAGTTGCTGGCCTACGGTTAAGACATCGGTTGTTAAATTGTTGATATTTTTAATTTGCTCCACTGTAGTATTATTCTTTTTCGCAATTGAATATAGGGTATCTCCTACTCTTACAGTATAAATCGTATAACCAAAAGGCTCATCTTGAACGTTATCATTTACTGGTATGCGTAATTGTTGGCCTATACTTAAATTGTTACTTTTTAAATTGTTTAGGCTTTTTATTTCATCAACACTAACTCCGTAATTAGAAGCAATTGAGTATAGGGTATCTCCTTTTTTGACGATATAAAAAATAGTAGTATTCATAGATGGTATCATTAATGTTTGGCCTACCGTGATAGTGTTATTAGGAAGATTATTAGCTGTTTTTATATCTTGAACGCTTACTCCAAACTGTTTACTAATTCCATATAAAGTATCTCCTTTTTGAACTATATATGTTTGCATATTCCACCTCTCTAAAGTATATGCAAAGTTAGTAATTATTTATACTACAATTAATTTCATATATAAAAATCATCCTATTTTTTACTAGGACGATTAATTATAGTAAGATATAAATAAAACTATATTAATTCAATTCTTATACCTAAAACGCCATATTGTTCTTGTTTTTCTTTAGTATAGAATTTCTCAAGAGTAGCAAGCAATTCATCTTTAGTCATTGATTTATCTGATAAAATAGAAATATCAAAATCCCTAAACATATCTTCAAAAGTGTTATATCTTAATAATCCTATAACTTTTACTTGAAAAGATTCATTTAATTCTGGATCCTTTAAAAAATTTATAGTATCCCCAATTTTAATTTGTTGTCTTTTTTCATCATTAAGTCTAATTTCAATTCTTTTTGTACCATTAAGTATAAAGTTATAATACTCAGGTTGTAGTTTCATTTCATGTTCCATATTATTTTTTCCTCCATAATTTATTTTTTACAATTTTTGTTTTTAAACTTTTCATCATAATAATCAAACATTTCTCGTGTTATATTATTACCAAGTTGATTAATTTTTGAAAAATCAGACATTAAGTCTTTAAATTGTTTAGCACTCAATATTTCTGATAAATACTTTATACATAAATAACTTAAATCATAACCATTATAATTTTCATTAACAAAAGCTTCACCATGATATAAACTATTTATTTGGGGTATTATTTTTGTGTTTTCTTTAACATCAAAGTAAAAGTTTTTAAATTCTTCATCAACTAAAGAATCTTTTTCTCCTGACATAAATTGAGCCATACCTTCATCATACCAAACTATTCTTTTTGAATAATCATTTTTAAGTATATATTTCATATATAGAATATGAAACAATTCATGACTAGCAGTATATAGTCTTTTAAGTTGAAATTTAGGATTTATATAAGCATTCACCATTCCATTATCATATGTTCCCTTAGCATATTTAGGTAAAGAGTTTCTTTCACCTCTTAATGAATATATGAATTCTCTAAATTCTTCTAAATCATCAAAATAATTAACAACAATTTTTTCACTATTAGAAATATCAAAGAACTCTTTAAATTCTTTCATCTTTTTATTAAGTAATAAAACAGTTGCTTTTGCTAAAGCTTCTAGACTAGATGAATAATTTATTTCACATAATTCTTCTTTTATTTTTTCCACTATTATCACCTTGACTATTTTCTTTTAACTTTTTCTTTACTATATAAGTATTCTTCTATATGTATTTGATGATTATCATCATTAATATCATCTATAGAACATAGCTTATTATACATTTTCATAAATACTAAATTAAATGGTTCATAAGAGCTTCCTGAATTACGAAATCTTATTGGTATATATTTATTTGAATGAAAGTCTCTATCATAACCTTTTTTATCTTCTTGGATAAAGAATTCTATTTTAAATGAATCTGCTTGTTCTTTAATTTTTAAAATATTAGCTACTTCATTAGCAACTTCATCAGAATACCAAGTTATTACTCTATTAGTAGAATCAAACAAACTATTATAATTTGAACGATTATAAAGTCTATATCTAATTTTATCTTCTTCTAATTCTTTTTTTCTTTCTATAAGATAAGCTCTTTTTTCAGAAATATCTTCTATATATAAAGGAATTTCTTCATAATCAAATATATTTATATTTTCAATATCATTAAATAACTCTTTAAAAATATTAAACACTTCATAATTTTCTTTAGTAATAAGAAATGATTCATACCCATTATTATTTTTTTCTATATTATAAATAGCCCAATATAAATCACCGTTTCCTCTATAGCTAAAAGCTAAATATTTAGTATCTTCAATGAAAGAAACTGTTAGGCCAAAATCATCTTTTTCTTTTAAAACTTTCATAAATAAACCCTCTTAACATTATAATAAATATCCATTAAGTTTAAGTGTTATAAATTTTTCATTACTTACTAGTCATTATTTTCACTATCTAAATAATTATCTAAATTAAAGGTTATCTCAATCATACCACTATAATCATTTTCATCAGCAAAAGCATAATCTGTGAAGAATGTTAAAAAAATAATAAATTTATTTTCTAAATACCTAGTTATTTTAATATTCGTTTTAATATCAAAATCAGCAATACCGTGTACTTCTAAATAAGTTCCACCCGAAATATAATTACTAAAATCTATCATTTGATTCATAGGAATTTCTAATAATTTTTCTAATCTACAATTTAAGTTAAAACACAATGAATAATCATCACTAGATATATCAAATGATAAAGATTTGAAGGTTTCAGAAAATGCTTTTTGTCCATTTTCATATTTATTTTTTTCTTGTGTAAATAACTTTATATTAACAATCTCATTATTTACTTTTTCTAATTTTGCTATTTTAAACATTATCCTCTACATTTTACCTTTCTAATTTGCTTACAAGTTGTTTTAATATATTTCCTTCTTTTGTAAAAATTATCATTATTATTAAGTTTTTCCATAGAATTACCTCCATCATTATAATAAATTATTTATTTTAATAAATCAATTAAGTTTAATAATTTTATCTAAATCTTAATTCTCAAAGTAAAAGCAATTTTTCTATGTGAGTTGCTTTGCTAATTATTTTATTTAAACTTAATAGGTAATTGTTATTTAACCTTTTTTTCTAAAAGCATAACTTATAAATGAGAGGAGATAATTTATGAATCAAAATAATAATGGAATGTTTAGACCACGTCCACCTAAAGAGCCAAGAGTAATTTATTGTTTTGGTCCGACTGGTCCTACTGGTCCAGCTGGTGGTGGTAGTGGCGCAACTGGTCCAACTGGTCCTATTGGAGCTACAGGCCCTACTGGTTCTACCGGTCCTATTGGAGCTACAGGTCCTACAGGTCCTACAGGTTCTACTGGTCCAACAGGTCCAACAGGGACTACTCCTGTTTTAGCAATTGGTACAGTAGAAACAGGTGCTCCTGGTAGTGAAGCAAGTGCAACAATTACAGGTGTAGCACCTAACTTTACTTTAAATTTAGTATTACCTGCCGGTCCTACGGGTCCAACAGGAGCTACAGGAGATATTGGTGTAACAGGTCCTACTGGTGATATTGGTCCAACTGGTCCTACTGGTGATATTGGTCCGACTGGTCCTACTGGTGATATTGGTCCGACTGGTCC
>CANQIL010000049.1 GCA_947624045.1 uncultured Bacilli bacterium | reverse complement strand
AGTAAAAATCACTATAAAGCCTTACAAATATTGGGCTAAATGGTGATTTTTTACTTCAACAAGTGCGAAACTCGGGATCTAACACAATTAATATTATACATATTTTTTAAAAAATTAAAAGATTTATTTTCTCTCTTTGAATAAATGAAGGGAGATTTTTTTATGAAAAACACAGAAAAGAATAAGAAAAAATGGGTTGAAAAAGTGAAATATACACTGAAATTAGGAGGTAGAAGTGATAAGACATTTATTAACTATAGGTCACATATTAATAAATTTTTAAATTATTATGATGAAAATGTTGAAATTAATAAACTATCAGAAGAAAAAATTATTGATTATATTAAAAAAGAATATATTGATTTAAATAGATGTGCTGCTAGTTTAAATGTCGGTATTTGTTCAATTAGATTTTTATATTCCGTTTGTTTTAATAAAAAATTAAACAAAGATTTATTACCATCAACTAAGTTAAAAAGAAAAATTCCTACTATTATTTCTAAAGAAATATTTTTAAAAATATTTAATGAAGAAAATTGTTTAAAGTATAAATGCTGGCTTATTCTTGCTTTTTGTTCTGGATTAAGAGTAAATGAAGTTGCTACTTTAAAAATTGAAAATATTTTTCCTAATGAACATAAATTAAAAGTTTTAGGTAAAGGTAATAAAGAAAGATATACCATTCTTCCTGATGTTGTTACTAAATTTTTAAGATTATATTGTAAAGAACAACATATCACCTGTAAACATGGATATTTATTTATTGGTCAAAATAATGATTGTATAAATAGTAAAAGTATCATAAATTATTTTTCTACAATAAAGAAAGCTTATAATTTAGATACAAATATTTCCTTCCATACCTTAAGACACTCTTTTGCTACTTATTATCTAATGAATGGTGGTAATATTATTACTCTAAAATCAATGTTAGGTCATGCTCATTTAGATACTACAAATATTTATCTTCATATTGCTCAAAATTTTAATAATTTAGAAGGTATCAAATATGTCTAAATTTACTATTCAAGATATATTCTTAGAATATGGTGATGAATATATCAGAAATCATAATTTATCCAAAGAACAGTGGAAAGTTTTTAATGCTATTAGAAATTGTGGTACTAAAGAGTTAGGTTATCATATTTGTACTTGTTCTGAATGTGGTGAAGAATATTTTGGTTTTAATTCTTGTAGAAATAGACATTGTCCTATGTGTCAAAGTTATGCTAGAGAAAAATGGATTCAAAAAGAATCTAGTTATTTACTTGATTGTAAATATTTTCATATTGTTACTACTGTTCCTTATGAATTAAATGAAATTTTTCTTTGGAACCCAAAAATTTGTTATGACATTTTATTTAATGCTACTAGTGAATCTATATTAGAACTTGCCATTGACC
The DNA here is from genome assembly GCA_947624045.1 of uncultured Bacilli bacterium. Taxonomy (GTDB): domain Bacteria; phylum Bacillota_I; class Bacilli_A; order RF39; family UBA660; genus CANRGD01. The sequence continues at coordinate 9,279 of CANQIL010000049.1, read as the reverse complement.
CTAAATGGCTAGGAGCTAAAGTCGGAATTACTTCTGTTTTACACACTTGGGGACAAACTATAGAATTTCACCCTCACATTCACTCTATTGTTACTGGTGGTGGATTAAAAAATAATCAATGGGTTTCTTGTGAAAAAGATTACTTATTTAAAGTTCAAGTTTTAGGGTCTTTATTTAAAGGTAAATTTTTATATTATTTAAAACATAATCACTCTGATTTAGTTTTAAATGATAATCTAAAAGATATTAAATCTTTTAATAAATTTTTAGAACCACTTTATAAAAAAATTTGGATTACTTATATTGAACCTCCAAAAGGTCAAGCTGAAAATGTTATTGAATACGTTGGCAGATATTCCTTTAGAGTTGCGATTTCTAACGACAGAATTAAGAATGTTGAAAATGGTTTAGTCACATTTGAATATAAAGACTACAAAGATAATTCTAAAGTGAAAGAAATGACTATTACAGCTATAGAATTTATTAGAAGATTTTTGCTTCATATACTACCAGAACATTTTACTAAAATAAAACATTATGGTCTTTTATCTAATAGAAGTAAAAAAACAACGATTCGTTTTTGTAGATTACTTATTTCTAGAATTTTAACTAATGAGTTTATTTCTTCAGTTTCAAGAAAACTTTATGCTTTTGAATGCAAAAAATGTGGCTCAACTAATTTTACTTATTCTTTTGTTTATAATGCTAAGCGACTCTGTACTTTATAAAACTTATCCATAATTTCAGGATTCCATACTTTAGGGGTAAGGGGTTATTGTATTCAAAAACACTTATATATATTATTTATTTACCTTACCTTTATTCCTGATTTTATGGTTTTAAATATATTGAAAGATTAAGAAAACAATACTTTCCCCTTATATCCAATCTTTTCGTCAAAATTAGGTACAATAATTTTATAACACGTCTTTCGTATACTCCAGACGTGCCATAAAATACTTAACATTTTAACATTTTTAGATAGTCATAATTTAGATGGTAAAACTGTAATTCCATTCTGTACATCAGGTGGATCTGGAATATCATCAAGTGTAAGTTATTTCAAGAGTCATTATAAAAATGTTAATTTTGAGGATGGTGCAACATTAAATAATGGCGAAAGTGCAGTAAAAAATTGGGTTAATGGATTAAATTATTAAGGAGGAATGAATTTATGAGTAAAATTTTAGTTAGTTTCTTTTCAGCTAGTGGTGTAACAAAAGATGTAGCAAGTAAAATTGGAGAGTATACAGGTGGTGATTTATTTGAAATTGAGCCTGTAAATAAATATACAAATAAAGATTTAGATTGGACTAATAAACAAAGCAGATCATCAGTTGAAATGAATAATCTATCATCAAGACCAGAGGTAAAAAACAAAGTTTCTAATTTAAGTGATTATGATACTGTTTTAATTGGCTTTCCTATATGGTGGGATTTAGCACCAACAATCATCAATACCTTTATTGAAGAAAATAATCTTGAAAATAAAAAAATTTATGTATTCGCAACATCAGGAAGTTCCAGTGTAATAAACAGTTTTAATACTTTAAAAAATACATATAGTAATATTAACTTTGTGAGTGCTAAAAGACTAACAAGTAATGTATCAGAAAATGATATTACAAGTTGGATTATGTAGGTGATTCATGAGTATAACTATTAATATTTATTATAAAGGTGAAAATGGTAATGCTAAAAAATTTGCTCGTGAAATGGTATCTAGTGGCATTGTAGATAGAGTTAGAAAAGAAGCTGGTAATCTAAAATATGAATATTTCTTACCATTTGATGATGAAGAAACTGTATTATTAATTGATAGATGGAAAAATGAAGAAGCGCTAGATATTCATCATAAATCAGAAATGATGAAGCAAATAGCTGACTTAAGAAACAAATATCATTTAAGTATGAAAGTAGAAAAATTTACAAGTTTAGAAAAGGAGAATGAATAATGAAAAAACAAACAGCAGGTAGAGAAAAATTAGGTAATATTGCACCTAAATTTGCCGAATTAAATGATGATGTATTATTTGGAGAGGTATGGTCAAGGGAAGATAAGTTATCAGCAAGGGATAGAAGCCTAATAACAATATCAGCCTTATTTGCGATGGGGTTATATCCACAATTAAAAGCCCATTTAGCAATCGGAAAAGAACATGGTCTTACAAAAGAGAAAGTTGTTGAAGTGGTAACCCAACTAGCATTTTACTCAGGGTGGCCTAAAGCATGGAGTACTTTCCCTTTAATTGAGGAAGTGTATGGAAATGAAGAAAAATAAAAATATCATTATATCTAGTTTTGTAATAGTATTGATACTCATTATAGGAAGTGTTGTTATTATGAAAGTATTTAATAAAGAAAATAAAGAAGAAATCAAATATGAAAGCGGTTCGGATGTAACGAATGATGAAAATTTTACGGGTGAAGCTTCAACTGTTTATATGACAACCGATATAAGTAGTAAAGCTTTAGTAAAAATTTATGATAAATTAGAGTGGAATCCATCTGGAAAGATTGCTGTAAAAATGTCAACAGGCGAACCTCCAGCCAGTAACTATTTAAGACCAGAGTTAATTGGTGATTTAGTTAAAAAGGTAAATGGTACGATTGTTGAATGTAATACAGCTTATGGTGGTTCAAGAAGTTCAACAGCTTCTCATAAACAAGTCGCAAGAGATCATGGATTCTATGATATAGCCGATGTTGATATATTAGACGAAGAAGGCTCAATGTCTATCCCCGTTGAAAATGGAGAACTATTAAAAGAAGATTTTGTTGGTACTCATTTTCCTAATTATGATTATTATTTAGTTTTATCACACTTTAAAGGTCATGCTATGGCTGGATTTGGTGGAGCCATAAAAAATATATCTATTGGTCTAGGTTCTAGTCAAGGAAAAGCGTGGATTCATAGTGGAGGAACAAGTGAAACTAATGCTTGGGGCGGAGATCAAGATAGTTTCCTTAAATCTATGGCAGAAGCAGGTAAAGCCGTATCAGATTATTTAGGACAGGGGACGAGGATTGTTTACATCAACGTTTTAAATAGATTATCCGTAGATTGTGATTGTGATGGAAATCCAGCAGAACCAGATATGCACGATATAGGAATACTTGCATCAACTGATCCCGTTGCCTTAGACCAAGCAAGTGTTGATTTAGTATATAATGCTAAAGATGGCAAATCATTAGTTAATCGCATTGAATCAAGAAATGGCCTACTTACAATAGAACATGCTGCTGAAATAGGATTAGGAACTAAGAATTATAAATTGGTGCACATTGATGATTAGTGCAATAAAAGCGTGGTTAATTTATTTCTGGTACTATTTTGAAATCCAATTTTCACAAATATTCATTTATTGGCTAGTAGGAATTGTCATTGGCTCCATCATCTCTGTATTTGCTAAAGATAAAATACACAAATTCTTCTTATACATTGAAAAGAAAAATTTAGGAATACTTGGAATCTTTATAGCCAGTTTACTTGGAATAGCATCTCCACTTTGTATGTATGGAACAATTCCTATTGCGGCCTCTTTTTCCAAAAAAGGTATGAAAGATGATATGTTAGCAGCCTTTATGATGTCTTCTATACTTTTAAATCCTCAACTTTTAATTCATACATCTGCTCTTGGAGTAAAGGTAATGTTAATTCGTCTAAATTGTTGTATATTAGTTGGCTTTATCGCAGGACTTTTAATTAGAATCTTTTATAAGGAAAAATCATTTTTCAAATTTGAAAAATTATATGAAATTCATAATCACGATACCGATCCCAATCCTTTTATGAGATTACTTAAAAATATAGGTAGAAATATCAAAGCAACAGGTCCCTATTTTTTTATAGGTATAATTTTATCTGTTTTATTTCAAATGTATGTACCTGGCTCATTTGTGGAAAATATGTTTGGCAATAATGGCTTTGGTGTTTTAATGGCCGCAACAATAGGCGTACCTTTATATGTATGTGGTGGAGGTACAATTCCTCTACTTCAAGAGTGGCTCTCTAAAGGAATGAGTTTAGGAGCAGCTACATCATTTATGATTACCGGTCCATCAACTAAAATAACTAATTTAGGTGCCTTAAAAATAGTATTAGGTATGAAAAATTTTGTGATATATTTATTATATGTAATGATTAGTTCTCTAATTTTTGGACTAATTATTAACTTAGTATTTTAAAAGAAAGAAGGAAAATTTATGGAAAAACAAGAATTTGATAAATTAAATGTCTTTGGTTTAGGACAACCAAATGATGCTTTTGCTGAATATTTTAGTGGACAAAGTTATATTAAAATGTTAGCTAAAACAAATAATGGAATAAGTTTTGCAAATGTAACATTTGAGCCAGGATGTCGTAATAATTGGCATATTCATAAATCTAAATCAGGTGGAGGACAAGTTTTAATTTGTACAGCTGGATATGGATATTACGGGGAAGAAGGTAAAGAAGTACAAAAACTATCTCCCGGAGATATCATCGTAATACCTGCAAATGTTAAGCATTGGCATGGCGCACAGCCCAACTCTTGGTTTAGCCATATTGCCGTTGAAGTACCAGGTGAAGAAACAGAAAATGTTTGGTTAGAGCCAGTTACTGATGAAGAATACAATAAATTAGATAATTAAATTACAAAGCAAGCCTTATACAAAGGTTTGTTTTTATATGCAATTTTTTCGTATCAAAAATAGAACAAAATATATTGACAAACAAATGTTCTTATTATACAATATATTTATAAATCAAACGAAAGAAAGGGATAAATAAATGAAAAATGAAATTATATTATTTGAAAATCAAAATGTTAAATTAGAAGTTAATATGAAAGATGAAACTGTATGGCTTAATAGAGAACAATTAGCAAAATTATACGATAGAGATATAAAAACAATTGGCAAACATATTAATAATGCACTAAAAGAAGAATTAGATAATTCAAGTGTCGCAAAATTTGCGACAGTTCAAAAAGAAGGAGATAGAAATGTTAAAAGAAATATTGATTACTATAATCTTGATATGATAATCAGTGTTGGCTATCGTGTAAAATCTAAAAATGGTATTATATTTAGAAAATGGGCAAGTAACGTATTAAAAGATTATATGATTAAAGGTTATGCTACTAATCAAAAAAGATTAGAGTATTTAGAAAAAACTGTTAAATTGTTAGATATTGCTAATAGAGGTAATGAAAGACTAACAGGTGATGAAACAAAAGAAATATTACAAGTAATAAATGAATACTCTAAAGCACTTGATTTGCTAGATGATTACGACCATAAAACTGTAAAAAAGATAAATGGTAAAAAAAGCAAAAAAGTTATTACTTACGAAGAATGTATGAACATAATAGATAAATTGAGATTTAACAACGAAAGTGATTTGTTTGCTCTAGAAAGAGATAATAATTTTAAATCTATAATAAATGATATATATCAATCTTTTGATAATAAAGATGTTTATCCAACTATTGAAGAAAAAGCGGCTAATTTACTTTATTTAACAGTTAAAAATCATGCATTTATAGACGGTAACAAAAGAATTGCCGCAACTATATTTATTTACTTTTTACAAGTCAATGAAATACTTTACAAAGAAAATAAGCAAGTTATAGATAATAATACTCTTGCATCTATAACTTTATTAATAGCAGAGTCTAATCCAAAAGAAAAAGATATTCTAATCGACTTAGTAATGAATTTCTTAGTCATAAAATAAATTTGATAAAATAGGTTAAATATATTACAATCTATGTTGATTAGCACTTAGGAAACTTTTGAAGTCCTAAGTCGTTTTAATTTAAGGATATAAAAGACTGTCTAAAAACAAATTCGTTTCAGACAGTCTCTTTAATTTTAAATTAACCTCATCATAACTTACAATCTCATCTTTTTATCTTCTGCTCAAACTTATCAATAACAAAATACATCAAATAAGAAATAACTCCTAAAATTACTACAGAAGTAATAACTAAATTTATATTAAACACTTGTGAGCCATACATAATCAAATAACCAAGCCCACTTTTAGAAACAAGCAACTCTCCCATAATTACCCCAATCAAGCTCATAGAAACATTTATCTTCAAAGCAGCCAAAATAGTCTTATAATTACTTGGCAAAATAACTTTCCAAAAAATCTGCCATTTACTAGCTCTAAAAGACCTCATCAAAGTAATATAACTACCATTCACACTCATAAAACCATTATAAATATTGATAATAGTAATAAAGGTACTTATCAAAAGAGCCATAAAAATAATTGAATTAATACTAGCCCCAACCCAAATAATAAGCAATGGTCCCAAAGCCACCTTTGGCAGTGAATTAAGTATCGTTATATAAGGATCCATTATGCGCGAAGCAATCTCAAATCGCCAAAACAAGGTAGCAATCACAAGACCAATCACCGTTGCGACTAAAAAACTTACCATTACTTCATATAGTGTAATCCCAATATGACCAAACAAATTATTTTCTCTAACAAGCCCCATCAATGTTGCAACAACACTACTAGGACTTGAAAACAAAAATGTATTTATAATTTTAAATCTAGCTAACAGCTCCCAAACAACCAAAAACCCAACTATTATCAAAAATCGAAACACACCAACTATAACATTTTTTCTTTTAATATCTTTCAAATACTTTTTATGTTCATCGCTAAATGTGGACATCTAAATCCCTCCAAATCTTATCATAATAATCGCTAAATTCCTTAGTCTTTCTATTATTAATAGGACTCGATTTATCCGTAAGCTTTATTTCGTAAATTTTCTTAACAACAGCCGGCCTCTTTGTCAAAACAATAACTCTATCAGCCATACTTATAGCTTCACCAATAAGTTAAATTAACATGACTATTTAAAGTCAGTATTTATGGGCTTTTTATAATTTATGTTTGATGTAAATTATTATTTTTATTTCGTATAGTAATATGACAACTTGTGTGAGCTATCAATTAATGTAATGAATAGTTTCAACTTATTCTCTACCTCAATAGTTGAAATGAAAGTATTTAAGTTACAAACAATAATTCATATAATTTCCTAGTAATTTTAGATATTTTTTATATATTAATATGATAGCTTATTAAGCTGTTACATTTACAGCGTAGAATTACAACTTTGATATGGGATGTCTTATGGCGAGGCGAGGAAGTGCAACCCCATTTTTAACGCACGATTAACAATACTAATACTAACACTCATACTAACAATACTAATAATAATTTTAATTTCAATTCATTTTTTAAAGATTCAATTTAATTTAAAGAAGAATAAGAAATTAGAGGAAGCAAGATTATATACAGAAACTAATTTATATACAGAACCAAAACAAAGTTTAAGATATTTTAACTAGAAAAATATTTGAAGAGATAGTTTATTATGATTAGGAAGACCTTAGTGCTTCCAACTAAAGCAGTTGGAGTAAGAAGATGCCTGAATAATGCCTTATTTGAGCGATATTGCTTGTATATGGGTATTTGTTCTAGCTACTTGGTTAAGAGTTCTCAAAGGGCTTGAAAGTGGTCAAATAATGGCTGTTTGAGAATTATAGAAAGGTACATGTTATGAGAACTGTTACAAATTGGCTTATTAAGATCCAAAATCCTAGGACAAAGTACACGCTTAGTGTGTTTCCTGATGGAACCATATATGGAAATGAGCGCGGTCATAAGGTTTGCGTATTAACTGATGCTGCCATTGATGAGATACAAGCCTTAGTTCATGAGGATTTATCCATTATTAAGAATTATGGATATGATGTTCAGGATTCAACTGGATTGATTGTCAGGTTTTGGGATAAAAGCCAGAAGAAACGTCAATTGAAGGTTAAAGGATGGCGTTATGCTGAAGATGTTATGCGTGTTATATTTAATGAGTCAAATATTGATAAGGCGTTCGATGGAAAGGATGACCTGATTTCAGTTTTAGAAGCTTTTTATGGGGAGTAACTCTGATGAAGAACAATATTGATTGGTTACTTATTCTTATCGCAGAAAGAGACAATGCTGGTTTATATTCAGTGACTGTGAAGAACGATGGCTATGTTGTTGACAACAAGCAGAAGAAGTTGTTTGTTTTGAAGAAGGCAACTATGGAAAAATTGAGGAAACTGGTTATTGAGTATGAAGCCCCACATTTAACTGATAGTTTTGATACAAAATGTTTAGTTAAATGCAATCGTGATACTGATGGTGGTTTTGTTAGTAACAATAGAGAATTCTATAAAAAGATAGTCAATATTGTTTATCAGGGAGATAATATTAAGCATCCCCCTGAAATGCTCGATTCAATTTTATCTTTGATTGAAGAGTTGCGTGCAACTGGAGAGCTGGATAACATGATTCAAGCAGAAGATCTGGATGCGGTGACAAATAGAATATTAAGTATGTGTGAGTAATAGCAACCGAATTATGGGTTGCTATTATTTTTGCAACTATTTTTAATAGGATAATCTTATAACTCTATTGACTTTTATTATCTTACTAAGTTTAAATGTATTAGATTAGGAGTTTAGATAATGGAAAAATGAACCAAGATACAAGAAAATTTATGAAAAATGATAAAGCACCCCAAAAACACCACTTTTTTACAAATGAACTTATTAGGAGAAGGCTTATTTCGAGTGATAATGAATTTGATTTATACTTATTTGATGCTCTATTCGAAAATCTACTTCAGCATTATGAATTTAATGATATGATTATAGCAGTAAGTTACACGATTAGTTGCATTAAGCGTAACAAATTTAAGGATGAAAATGGATTGGATATAGATTCTATTTTTGCCTATTTTAAAGTTTCGCTTACAAATAATCTTAGAAGACTAACTACACCTGTCTATATTGATTGGTTAGATGATGATTAATTTGCCTTAAAGGATTGAATTATTTTTTAGAATAAGCTAAAAATCATACTAGGTGGTGATATAAATGTTTTTACCTCGAACGCCAGATGATATTTCTGATGAATATTTTAATGATCATATTTCGCCATTACTTGATGCTTGCTATGATTATTTGGAAGAAGAATTGATACCTTTATATGTTAGTTTTTATATCGATCTTTATTATAGATCTAATGTTATAGAGGAAGATACCTATGATATTTTCATTAACTCTGCACTAGATAGATTCAATGGAGATTATAAGAATTTTGCCACTATCAAAGCCAAGACAACTAAATTGCTTTTGAATAAGTACAAGTTAAAGGTTGTTGGGGAAGATCCTCTATCATTAGAAGAAGTGAGAGATTAGATTATGACTGCTTAT
>CANQIL010000048.1 GCA_947624045.1 uncultured Bacilli bacterium | reverse complement strand
TTGACTATTTTTATATAGGACATTTTAACTTAAAAATATATTTTAAAAATTAGGACATTTTAACTTGTAATTCACAATGGTTGCAATAAAATTTCTATTTCGTTCAATATGTGTAATTTAAAATAAATAAATTAAGATTAATTTTTTATTTCTTTATTTTTAAATTTTTTATTCAAAATACTATTTAATTTGTTTAAGAACATATCTTTAAAATATATAAAATTTTCATTGTGATAATATAAAAGAATTACAATTATATTTGGTATTATAGCAACAATAATTATTTTAATTAAAAAATTTATAAAAGTATAATCGGCAAAAAAGTGTAAAATAGCCCATACAAAACCTATATTACTTAAAGTTACTACAAAATATTTAAAATATTGATTAAAGTAATCTTTTAATGTAATTGCTAATGATTTTTTGCAAATAACTAATGGTTCAAACCAAAAATTAGTACATAATGAACTTATTATTGTTCCTAAAAATACTCCTGCTATGCCAATATATTTTGCTAAAATAATTGAAACACCAACATTTATGACAGCTTCTATAATTGGTGAATACCAATCATTTTTATAATTACCTGTTGCATAACGGAAAGACATTGCTGTTTTTCTCATCCCAAATATATAATAATTTATTACTAAAATTATCACCGTAAAAGTACTTAGGAGATAATCTTCGCCAAGCCATATTACAATAAAAGGATTGATTAAAAATAACAATGAGATACTGGTAAAATGGTAAATCCAAAAATTTACAAAAAACATTTTATTAAAAGTATTAGTCATTTTTTTTCGATTTGTTTCTACATTTAAATTTCCAATACTTGCAACAACTGAATTATATAGTTGAGAAATCATTCCATGAAGGGCATTAAAAATCAAATAATAATTTGAATATAGTCCAACAACTACTAAACCAATATATTTAGATGTAACAATATTATCAGTAGAATTTAAAACAATCCCCCCAAATTTATGAAAGAAAAGATATTTAACACTAGTAAATAATTCTTTTTTGTCTTTTTTGTTAATTTTAACATTTTTATTGTCCTTTAAATATGGATATAATTTATTAATTTTTATTGATATTGAAATATTTTCTAAACATGTAGTTATTATTTGAATTATTAAATATGCTATATAATTATGAGTAATAATCAAGCCAATAATTTGTAGGATATTTAATAAAAACATAAAAAAATATTTATATATTATATCAATATATTTTTTTTGATCACTTATTAATAAAATTCTTTTATATGAAAAAAAGTATGTAATAGCTGAATTTATAACAAATAGCATGTAAATTAAATCTAAATTTTTAATATCTGGTAAGTTATTAATTAACATAGGATAGATTGGGATTGTACAAACTCCTAAAAAGATAATACTTAATCCTATTATAGTATAAATTTTTCTATATAATAGCATTAATCCTTTAATCTTTTTTACTTTTTTTTCGGATATAGGTTTATACAATTGATATGACATCGCCGTACCAAAACCTAAATCGGTCATACTTAAAACAGTTAAAATATTGGTAAATAATCCACTTAATCCCAAATATTCTGCAGTAAGTATTCTTACAAATATATATCTTGATACTAAATTTAAAATAATACCAAATATTTGACATACAATTGTTACTTTAATATTTCTTATTGAATTTGATGTCCTACTTTCCATATTTTTTATTTCCTCCAATTTTTTTATATTATTATTTTTTAACTTTTTTTCTTAAAGATAAACTATTTTCCCCTAATATTATATAGCCTAATAATAATATTCCCAATACATTAATAACCAAATTAATATTTATAAATGAAGCATAAAATAAATCATCCCTAACTTGGTCAATTATCATGTAATAATACATAGAATATAAAATTAATAAAAAAATTTTAGGCTTATGATTTAATAATAAATAAATTCCAGTAAATACAAATCCAACTAACATTGAACATAAAACTACCCCAATAAAGCCAAAATCATTATAATATCTTTTAGCTGAAGTAAATATGTTACTTGTGTATACTTTTTGAGAAGATTTATCTTGAAACTTAACCCATTCAGTAGTAATAGGCGCAATGTAATTAGACAATTTTAATTTATAAAATAATGATTGTAAACCTTGAAATGTTTCTTGACCCCAAACTATATTTTCTTCTTTTTCTTCATTTAAATAATAATTTAGGCTTGGCACAGGGGCTCCAAAATAAAAGCTTAAATAAGAAATAATATTATTATCTAATTTTCTACCTGATAATGGCAAAATTAAATAAAATACTAAGCATAAACCAATACCTCCAACCAGCATTTTTTGCCAATATTTTCTTATTATATCACCTATTTTAACATTTTCCTTTTGAGTTGAAATAAAGACGGCAATAAAAAGTGCAGATAAAATATAAACAAAATATTGCATGCGTCCGCCATTTAAGAGTACTAAAAAGAATACTCCAACTAATATTATTAGTGAAGTAATATTAGTATAATTTTTCTTAAAATTCAAAAGAAAATTATTAACTAATATAAAAATATTTATGTATCCCAATATATAACACATTTTTTTCATTTGGGATACAATGACATTTAAAGCTTGACCATTTTCCAATAGTTCAGTAGTTACAAGCGTAGTCATTTTTCGATAATGATAAGCAATTTTAAATAAATTATTTCCAAAATATCCACCTATTCTAGCAATTCTTTTGATATCCAAATAAAACCAAATACATGTTGCTATAATAAAGATAATTTCTATAGCAATTATATATTTTTTTACAACAATTTTTTTAACTTTCAATTTTTCTTTTTTCAATTTAAAAATTTTTTGTTTTTTAAAAACTGTTCTAACAATAAATTCTCCTAAAGCAAATGATAATACTGCTACAATAACAATTATAATTGCCTTAAATTGCAAATTTGTTTGATTATTCCAAAACATCAAACCTATAATTGAACATAAAACACTTACTAACATAGCAATACTGTATAAAAATGATGGTGATAAAAAATCTTTAAATAGTTTAAATATTCCCACAGTAATTCCCGTTAAAACTATAATCAATATTAAATAATATATCATTTATTTACGCCCTTTCCATTGTTTTAATAAATTGAATAATTTATAATAATCAATATTAATTTTTAACATCCTCTTCATAAAACCTATTTTCCACTCAGAATTTGTAAAATCTTCCTTAAATTTTTTAGGATGAAACATATAATATAGCAATTTGTTAGGAGAAGCATATTTTCTTACAGTTAAAGTATTGTCTTCATTAATGAATTCTCCTAAAAGTTTTGCTTCATTTATTGTTGGATTAGTACCTATTCTTAAAAAATTATTTATATATATATCTTCATCTAAATTATCAATATATTCATAATAATCTTTAATATCATTAATAAATTCTTTAATACCTTGATGAATATTTTTAATTTTTTCTTGATTTTCTAAATGAGGTTCACTTAATACATATATAGGGTTCTCATTTTGATATTTTAAAACACTACCATGTAAAGCTTCTATCATATTTTCAACAAGTAAATGAAACCCATTAATAAGTTTATTATAATAATCGTTGTTTTCGTTAAAAAATAGAAAAGCAAATGTATTTTTAGAAGTTATTTCTTCAAAATTTGTTTTAACACCTATATATGCCCCTTTTATATTTGGAGCCCAATATTTAGCCATCATTTTTTGCATAGTGCATCGCCAACCACAATCAACAACTAAAGTGTTTTTATCTATTGATAGTTCACGTAAATATTTTTTAAAATAACTATTTTGTTTTTTAGTTTCTTCATATATATAAGAAGTAAGATATGAATTATAAAAATCGATAAAATTAGGATTTTTAATTAGGTCTTTACCATTTACTTTTCGATTCAAAGATAAATGATATTTTTCAAATATATTTGAAGGAATTTTACTTACATTAATATTTAATCGTTTTAATACTTCTTCTAAAGTTACTTTTCTTGAACCTTCAAATCTTGGAAGCAATACTTTGATAACTTCATCATAATCGTTGTTTTCAAATAAATGTGGAAGTACTAGACTTTTTCTAGAAACATAAAAATAATGATTTTTTATCGCATGGCTTTGAAATAATTCATTATAAATTTCCATCATTAATTTCATATCACGACTGCAAAATAAAATATTATTAATTTTTTCATCAATACATAATTTATTTAGCCATAAACAAAATGTTAAACAAAAAGGTCCTAAAAGTTCATATCCTAATTTTTGATATGAATTTTTGATTTTTAAAGAATTATTATTAATAATATTTTGAATAATATTATCAGCTAAATTATTACTTTCTTTATATTTTAAATGGTGCATATTATTTATATTTCTTTTAATATGTATACTTTTTAATTTATATTTTTTGGCCATTAAATAGTCATATTTCCAACTATCGCCAATATGTAATATTTCATTTGCTTTATAATCAATGTTTTTTAAAAAAGCAGCATATAATTTTCCCGTTTTTTTACTTACTTTGTAATCGCAAGAAACAAATATATGCTTTAAGTCAAAGGAATAACCATTTTTATCTAAAATATTTTTAATTACTTCTTTTGGCAAATACATATCGGAAATACAAAAAATTTCTTTATTTTTATCTAAAGCAAATTGATAAATATCATATATTTTTTCATTTTTTTGGCAAAATTTTATTTCAGTATCAATTTCAATTTTTTGTAAATCTTCCTTAATTTTTTTACTATACGGTAAATTATTATATATCTCATTTAAAGTAACTTCATCTTTTTCAGATTTTTCTAATGCTAGATAGTGAGCATTTCTTCTTTGAACTACAAAATCTTCAATTTTTTCATCTGATGTTTCATTAAATACTTTTTCTACAATAGCAAATATATCTCTCGGTTTTTGACAATTTCTTTTAATTAACGTATCAAAAATATCAAAAGAAATAGCTTTTTTATTTTTGATTTTATTATAGATATTTCGCACTTTTTATCACTTCCCAACTATTATATTTGTCACTTAATTAATTTACAAAAAACAGCAAAATTTGTCAAGTTAACTAATCATATTATGTCCATATAAAACTATCCCCATATATACGGCATATAAGATTATACTTAAAATCAATATTTTATCGTGTAATACAACTTCTACAGGATCTCCCATGTATTCATTATCGGAATTTTCAATATTAAGACTATATTTCATAACAATAAAGATAATAAAGAAAATACTATAAATTAATAAGCTAGTATTTATATTAGTATTAGATGTACACCATAATGAATAAAATACTAACGTTAAAGATAAAAAAATATTCATAAATTTTTCTAAATAAGGGATATTATAATAATGTAAAACTTTTCTAGAATTATCTTTATTTTTTTCTAATTCCCCTTTTCTTTTACCAAGAACTAAATAAAGTGAAAAACTTATAATTGTTAAATATAGCCAATTAGATATTTCAATACTAGTAACAATACCACCAAATAATATTCTTAATATAAAACCTATTGATAATAAAATAACATCTATAATAGGTATATGTTTTCCAAGCAAGCTATAAAATATATTTATTATTAGATAGATTGATAAAATGCTAATTGATAATAAGCAAGTTTCGATAGTAATTTTATTAAATAAATATAAACTATATTGTAAACTTATAGCTAAAACAAATAAAATAGTTAAAATGATAATTGCCCTTTTTTTACTTATTTTATTTGACGCGATTGGTCTTAACTTCTTTTTAGGATGAACCCTATCTTTTTCATAATCTAATAAATCATTAAAAATATAAATTGCTGAAGCCATAAAACAAAATGATAAAAAACTTATAAAAGTAATCATTAGTAATTTCACATTAAATAAACTACCATTAAAAATTAATGGTAAGAAAATTAATAAGTTTTTAATATAGTGATTTACTCGTAGTAACTTTAAATATATTTTCATACTACTTTTTCACTTCCTTTTTTCTTTTTGAATATATACCTATTATTAATAAAATAACACTTGTACCTAAAGTTATAATAAATCCTTCTTTTAAATATGGAGTATGATATTTTATAAATACTTTATGCTTTCCACTAGTAACTTTAGCTCCTAAAAAGACATTATTTAGTTTTATGGAATCTACCCTTTCATCATCAATATATATTTCCCATCCTTTAGAATATAAAGTAGAAAACTGTATAATACCATCTTTTGGAAGCTCAATCGTCCCTTCTAAATGTTCATTATCATAATTATTTAATTTAAAATTAGATCTTTTTAAATTTTGAATATCATTTTCATAGTTATCCATTGAAACTGCAACTACTTCAATATTATCAAAATTATAAGTTCCATTTTTTGAAAAAGATAATTCAATATCATTATTAAATTCGTCAAAATATCCTAAATTTACTAATAAAGTAGAATGGTCTACATAATATGCGTCTGTTTTAAAATCAACTGTCCCAATAGAGATTGTTTTATCGTTATATTTAAAATATGTATTAAAATTGTATGTTGGTATATAATCTTTATATTGATATTTTAATTTTGCAATTTCATTTAAATGATTTAAGTTTGTTTTTTGTTTTTCAATATTTGCTATCTTTTCATCCAATAATTCCTTTTTACTTTGAGGAATATATTTTAATCCAGTAATGTACACATATACTTCACTATTTTTGATTTTTTCTTTATCACTTAAATTTAGCATTATTTTATCATTAGATGGATTTTTTACTTCTAGTGACTTTTTATCAAATGGAAAATTTAATATTTCATTTGTAAAGGTTAAAGAACCTTTTTTCAATTCAAATTCATCTAATGAAACTTGTTTCATTATGCTTGATTCTTTTTCTAATGGAGTTAAATTTTCATACTCTTCATTAGTAATAGTTTTATCATAAAATGTAATAAATGGTAAAGCATATTTATTTTCATATATTTTTGATTGTTTTTGATATCCGTCAAGTAATTCGTAACCATAAGGAACTTTGGAATTATTAGAAAATATAAAATACTTATTACCTAAAATTGTAGTTATTTTAGTTCTATTATCAAATTGCATAAAAGCTTTATTTACATCTTGTTGACTATTTTTTAAATCATCACTAAGCTTCCAAATTTCTTTTGGTTGAATAGAATAATAAAATTCTAACGAATTATAATCATAATTTCCTTTTAATGGAATATCTAAACTTGTCATATTATCTACATATAAACGGTAAAAATTATTTTCTTCTTGATTTTTAATATATTGTAATGCATCTTTAAAATCTTTATTTTTTTCATGATTTGTATTATATAAATATTCTACTGCATTAAAATTTACAAACTCACCACTATAGTTATTATTTTCGACACCGAATAAAGCATAAGCATAATAGCATAAGCCAACAATAATAATTGCTAACGTATATCTTTCATATTTTTTCTTATTTTTAACAAGCTTATCATTAAATAATATAACCATTGTAATTATTACTTCAATAATGCTAAATAATATTAAATTTGAAATTTTATAGTTACTTATAAAAATAATAGCAAGATAGATTATATTAAAATAAATAATAAACTTTTTATCTTTTTCTTCTATAACTTTTCTATTATTTAGATAATAACATGTCATATATGCAAATAAAAATGATACTACAAAACTCCATCTATTATTTGGAAAAGAAAATCCCATAAAAGCACTACCAACTTGAGATATTAATAAAGGGATTAATAAAATTATCAATAATAAAAATATTGGATAATTTTCTTTACGATGTTTGATAAAATAAGGTAAACTGATTAATATAATGGCATGAACTGTAAAGATTCGCCAATATGCTACTTCAAATGTAACTAGTGATGGTAAAAAACTTTTATAATAACTTAATGTATATGGATAAACATCAAATCCAACTCTTGAAGATGTTAAATATAAATAAGCAGTTGGAATTAAAATTACTGATACTAATAATATGCCTAATATGCTATATATTAATATTTGAAATAATTTTTTTATAATAAATTTAAAGCCATTTTTTTTATAACAATATATTGTTAAAATAATAGAATAAATTCCAATAATTATAAAAAAACTATACGCAAAATAAAAATTAACTAATGTAGCTAAAGCAATGGAAAAAATATAAAAAGCTTTCTTATTTTCTTTCACTAATTTTTCAATTCCAATCATTATAAGAGGAAAAACAGCTACTGAATTCGTAAAATATGGATGCCTAAAGCCGCCAAATAAACAATAACCACAAAAAGCATACATTAATGCCCCTATTAATGTACTATGCTCATCAAATTTTTTATATTTACAGTAAAAAATAAACGAAATCCCTACTAAATAAATTCTTGCAAAACCTAAAATATAATATAACAGATATAATTTATTTTCAGGGAAAAAAATACTAAAATATGATAAAAAATCTCCTAAAATAAAATAAGTTAAATTAGCAAATAAGTCTATGCCGCCTCCAATAGACCATGTAAATGTATGAAATTTTCCAGTCTTAAAAAATTCTATAATTAAGGTTCTTAAATAACTTAAATTAATCATATGTTGATTAATACCATCAGGCCACATAAAACCTTTTTTGTATTGAAAAAAGATTATCATTATAAACAATGATATTAAAGCAAAACAAACAGTATATTTAACAAATATATTTTTAAAAAAATTATTTTTTTTATTTGATTTCTTATCAATTATTTTATTCATAAATTTTCACCTAGTTACTTTTTAATTATTATTTTTGTTTGTGTATTCATTTTATCATTATTATTGAACTAGTTCAATAATAATATATAAATTTTAAATTTTAATTTTAAAAGGCTTAACTTACCACTTATAAATTTTATTTTTTTTAACCATGAATGATTCTCTTGCTATTTTTGATAAATATTCATCAGACTTAGAATCACTATAAAATTTCATAATTACATAATTTTTATATTTTTTATTAAATTTTTTTACTTTTTCTTTGCCTTTGCAATTCTCCCCAATAATAACCCCATTTTTTTTATTCATTTCAGTAGCTATCAGTGAAACATTTTTTAAGTTTTTAGTATATCCTTCTAATAAAAATTTTGGTGAAGCACTAATAATACATATTTTGGGACGATTATTTTCCTTTAAATCATTTATAAAAAATAACTTTATATTATCTTTTTTTTCTTGCCAAAATTGTTCTACAATATAGTCAATGTTTGGAACATATTTCAAGTAACTAAAAAATCTTTCTTTATATTCTTTAGCATTTATTTTCTTTATCCCATACAAAAAAGTATTAAATATAAGCCTAGGCAAACATCTTATTAAACTAATTTTTTTCCTTAAACAAAAAATGAAAAAATCAATGGAACTGTCTCCATTATAAATGGTTCCATCAAAGTCATAAACCCAAATATCGTTCATAATTCCTCCAAAGTTTTATATTTTTAATCTTCTAAAAATATTTTTCTAGTAATAAAATTAAAGACCATCACAATAGCAGTTGAAATAATTTTTGATATCAAACTATTAATTAATAATTTATCTACTAATATCCAAATAATAAATTCACTTAATAATAATCCAATAATACTTAAGAAGACAAATTCAATAAATATTCTTTTTTTATTTTTCTTTTTACTAACAACAAAAACCCATTTAACACTAGCAATATAATTATATATTAATGATATTGTAAAAGAAAAAATATTTGATATTAAAGGATTAATATTAAATATACTATTTAATACATAAAATATAATCCAATCAATAATTGTAGCAATTCCACCAACTATAATAAATTTAAATATTTGATTTAATAATTTTTTTTTATCTTTCATATTATTCTTAAACCCTTTCTAATTTTTCTTAATGCTAAATAAAATCATATAATGTTTTAAATATATTTTTTACTTTATTTTTCATTTTTTCATATGCTTTAAAATTTAACATTTTATCTACTATAATTTTTTCAATTAACTGACGTATTAAGTCTATAACAACTCCAACAGCAAATATAATAAAAGTATGAAATATTATATAAATAATCGCATATTTACTATTTAAACAATTTAATGATTTGAAAATATTTTTCCATAAAGTAAAACGTAGCGGACCATCATGTAACATATAAATTCCTAAAGTTGTTGAAGCTAAAACATTAATAACTTTATTATTTTTAATTTTCAAATTTAAAAATAATTCAAATATAGAGACACTTAACATAAGCATCGGTACTGTATTAGGCTGCCAAAAATAAGCAGGTTCCTTTGTTCATATTTTCAAAAAAACATCTTTAAATTGAAATATTAATATTATTCCTAATACCATAAAAGAAAACGAACATAAAGATATTATAATTGCTTTTTTATTAGTATGTTTGTTAAAAAAATTTATAGAATAAAGTCTTATATATGCACCTAACATATATAAAACAATCATCCATATAAATCTATTAAAATATAAAAATGATTCAGTATTATCATTGAATATTCCAAATATAGTCGGTATAATAGACCAAATAATTATTGTAATTATTAATATTTTCTTATGTTCAACTTTAGAAATTGATTTTAAAAATTACCTCAATTCGCCTAAAGTGTTGCTGTATGTTTAAAAATTATGTTCTGAATACCATTTTTCATAATCTTCCAAATCTATAGGCAACTTGGTATTGTATACGTCATTACTTTTAAGTTTAGCATT
>CANQIL010000047.1 GCA_947624045.1 uncultured Bacilli bacterium | reverse complement strand
ACTAATATAGAAAAACTGATATTTGAAATTATTCCAAGTATCAGTTAATCTTTATAATTTTTAAGCGATTGCCATATAATATTTGACTTTCCTTAACTTTTATGATAAAGTTATAAAGCAGATGAAAAGAACCAAAGGAGGTATAGTTTATGGCAATTAATGCTTCAATTAGAAAACCTAATATGAAAAAAAGATTACGTTCTCATGCTTTGAATACTACTAATAGTACCCAAAACTTAAATTTACAAGTACATAGAGCAAGTGACGGTACTAAAGTAAGAATTTCAACTAAGGAAAAAAGAACTTTAAAGAAAAACGAAAAAGCTGCTTAAAGGCAGTCTTTTATTTTTAAAAATTTATCTACAGGTAAAGCCGTTAGCGACAGTTGCTTGGGTAATAGCTTCTTTTGTTGTGTTTAAGGCGTATTCTACATTAGAAATGGTATACGTTTTATGAGCATCAGGTAAAGTCGTTGGAGAAAATTTAGTTAAATCGGTATTCATACTTACCGTTACTCCATTAGATGTTTTAGATGTTTGTAAGTAGTAACCAACAATTGGTGTTTGACTTAAGGTTGCAAAGGTATTATATACATTTTCAACAGTAACAGTACCATTTGGATTAGTAGCGTTTATATTATAAATAGCTAATTTAGTATAGCTTTGTAAAGCGTTGTTTACAAAAGTAAAGTTATAAGTTAAAGTTAAATCAGTTCCGTCAGGATTAGCAAGCATTGCTTTCATACAAGTTAATTGAGTATTAGTATTAGTTTCATTTAGAGGTTTACTATTATAAATTTCATCGTCATCATTATCTACTCTGTTATAGACAACATTTTCATCTTTTTCAGTATCTAAAAATGTAACAATTTTAGGGTAAAATGCTCCTATAGTTAAAGCAAATAAACCAATAATTCCTACAATAATAGCCGGTTTTTTACTTACTGTTTTTTCATAATTAGCTAGTTCTTCTACATCATTTAGATTTAAAACTTGTGTTTTAGCTAATTCTTCAGTACTCATTTTTGAATGGTCAATTTTCTTTCTCAATTAACTCACCTCTATCTTTAATACCATTATAACAAAAGTATATTAAATAGCCAAGAAAAAAATAACTTTTTAGTTATTTCATAATAATTTTTGGGTAGTAATAAAAAAATATTTTAAGTACTTTCACGAAATCAAAGATAATATTATGCCTATTTTTCACGAAATCAAGAATAATATTACCCCTAATCTTCACAAAATCAAGAATAGTGAGCATTTTTGCCTAAAAAAAATTGACTTTACTTAGAAAATCAATTAATTTATTATTTCAATTCGACAAGACTTAATTTATTACCTTCGTGAACAAATATTAAAGTAGCTTCATTTTGATAATCAGAAAAATTACTACTAGTATAATTCCAAGAAGCTTTTACTTGATAAGCTAACTCATCATTTTCTTCACCATAAGCAAAAGGTGTTTGCTCAGGGGCGTCAATAGTTATATCAGTAACAACAGGCAATTCTTGTTTTCTATTATCATAGATATTACTTTCTAAGTACTTATAGTAAGTATCTTCGGCATTCTTAATAAAATTTTCTAACGCAGCACTATGAACAAAATCTAAGCCACCTACATCTGTTTTAGCTGTTTTATCTTCTAAAGAGTAAAAGTCATAAATAAACATTTCGGCTATTTTTTCAACATAAGCTTTTTCATCTACTTCATCTTTCTTTAGAATAGTTTCTAATTCTTTAAACATATCTTTATACTCTTGAGGCTTATTTTCTTTTAAGTTATAACCATACTTCTTTATAGAGTTTTCTATTTTTACGGCTTTTACTTCCTTATGGCTATCACCTAATACATTTAATACTATTACTCCTAAAAGAAGTATGGTAATTATACTTACTACAGTAATGATTATTACTTTGGGCTTTTTCTTTAAATGCATAAAATTCTCCTTCCTATTCTGTTTCTAATTCTTTATTTTCATTTAATAAATCAAAGACAATTATATTATCGGAAACATCTAATAATTTATTAGCATATTCATTATTATTTTTTATTTCTTCTTCACTTATAGCTTCATCACTTAATGATAAGTAAGCTTCTTTTTGACTATTATAATAAACTTTATTAGTTACCCAGTTACCATTAGGGAAAACAACAATATTATTTTCATTAATATTAAAGATGTCATGACCTAGTTGATATTTATTGTAAAAGCCAAACATATTTCCAAGAGTTGGCATTACATCATACATACCCATTACATTAGTAATCTCTTTATTAAGTTTAGTACCGGCCATATCTTTTGTCCAAATCAAAAATGGTACTTTTCTGCCTAATTCGTATTGATAAGAATCATACTTTCTATAATTAGGGTCATCATCAGATAAAAGTTCTTCGGTATCTTTATCATAATTATATAGCTTGTTGTAGTCGGCTTTTGGAAGTCTAGCGTCGTGGTCGCCATATAAGACTAAAACGGTATTTTCAAGTAAGCCAGCTTCATCTAATTCTTCAATAAATTCACCTAAAGCTTCATCGGCATAATGATATGATTTAAAGTAATTGCCTAGTTTAGTACCTTCCATATAAGGATGAATAACTTCTTCAGTGGTACCGTCTTCATTAGTAATAGTTTCTTTAATATTTACTTCAAAATCTCCATACTTTTCAGTATCAGAAAATGGTGTATGATTAGTAAGCATTATTAAAGTACCATACCAATTTTTATTTTCACTATTTATTTTTTGAAGTTTTGGAATAGATTGCTTAAAGAATTCTTTATCGGCAAGACCAAGTCCAATTGTATTTTCTTTAGTTACTTCATAGTCTTGTTTACTGAAAAATCTATCATAACCTAAATTCTTATGCATTGTACGACGATTCCAGAAGTCGGCATTGTTTGCGTGCATACTAAAGGTATAATAGCCTTTTTCTTTTAACAATTTTGGTGTTGAAATATAAGTTCTATCATAGTAAGAAACGAAGGCCGTTCCACTTTTAGTTGGCATTAAGGAAGTATTATAAGTTAATTCACTATCACTACTAGTACCAACACTTACTTGTGAATAAAAGTTAGAAAAATACATACCCTCTTTAGTAAGCTTATTTAAAGTAGGAGTAACTTCTTTATCATTAAATTTTAACCCAATAGCATTCGTTTGCATGCTCTCGGCATGAATAACAATGACATTTTTACCTTCAAAAATATTACTATATTCATTTTTATCTGGCTCATCTTTAACATCAGCAAAGTAATCAGTAAATTCTTTTTTAGCCTTATCATAACCAAACATAGAATTTATCTTAGGTTGAATGGTAGTAATAACATCATTAGCTTGATAAATATAAATACCAAAACGCATAACAATATACTCTTTATTCCATTGCTTAGCAAATCTAGATACATCAAGTGGTGTCATTGTAACTAAGAAAAGTAAAGCTAATATACCACCAGCTCCTAAAGTAGAAAGCATACGTTTTTTACGTTCTGATTTAATTTCTATTTTCTTGTAATAATTTTTCTTTTTTAATTTCAAATGAACTATCGTTAAAGCAATAGGACTAATTATATAAACAATATCTTTTAGTTGTAATACATTTTCAACAACGGCATCCCCTACATCACCAATATATTGTGTAAGTGATAACATTGAAACAGAAGCAAAGGATGTGTAAAATGTATAATAAACGGAATTTATCATACAAATAGCCGTTAAGAAAATATTAGCTATGATAAGATAAGTAAATCTATTTTTAGGTTTAAATAAATAACCAAAAGCTCCAATTACAACGGCAATTGTTACATCAGCTAATATTGCCTTAAAAGATAAGTAATTTTCAAGCATATGCATACAGAAAAATCTTAAGATAGTTGAATTAAAAACAGCCGTTATAACAAAAGTTAAAAAAAGAATATTATTCTTTATATAAAGAGATATTAAGTGTTCTTTTTTTATACGAGTTATTTTATTTGAAATATTTTCTTTTAAATTACTTAAGCTTGCTTTAATTTTTTTCATACTATAAAACCTCACTTAACTTATTATAGCACTTAAGCTGTTATTTTTCAATCTTTGATTCCTTATAGATACTAGCATTTATACCTAGACCTAAGACAAAAATATAAGATAAGATATAAATCCAAATTAGGAGTATTAATAAATTAGAAATACTTCCATAAAAAAGACTGTATTTAGAAAAGCTACCTATATAAAAAGAATATATTTCACTAGCAATTATCCAACCGATTGTTGTGAATATGGCTCCTTTAGTTGTTGTTTTACTAGGTATTCTTTCATCGGGAGCAAGGACATATATTAATTTAATATTAAAGTACAAAGTAATAACTACAAGCGGATACTTTAGAATTTGAAACATACGATGAAAAAATTCAATAGATGTTTCATTTTTTATTATTAGTCTTAATAGTTCAAAAAGACTATCACCAAAGACAGGTACTATAAGTAAGAAAAAGAAAAGTATTACTAGGATAAAAATCATTATAATAGCTTTAATACGTCTACTTAAAATGTCTTTAGGTTTTATTTTATATATTTCATTAGAAGCAATTATCATTGAGTGAGTTCCATTAGAAGCTAGGATGAAAGCTGAGATAAAAAAGATAATTATATTAAAGTTTAAGCCTTCTCCTGTAACAAAGTTTAATAAGACATTAGCTAGTTCTTTGGGAACTGATGAGGAAATATTTAGCGTAATAGTATCCATTGGAATAGAAAATGAGGTAGCTAGGGCGCCTATTAAAGCAATTGTTGGGATTAATGAAACAACAAGAAAAAAAGCAAGTTGACCAGGTAAAATCCTCATCTCAGGCTTTTTTATTAGATTAATTATATTTTTAAAAAAACCTCTTGCTTTTTCCATTTATATCGACCTCTTATTTATATTCTTCTTTGTTTGTAATCATTTCCAAAGTTGCCTCATTAATAGCGTCATCTATAGTTTTGATTTCATCAGTAATCATACTGTAACCAATAGCGGCACCAAATTCATGAGGAAGTGTCTTCATCTCTTTAGATAGCTTTTTAGTATAAGTTGCGATTTGTCTTTCACTGTAGCCTATTAAGTAGATTAAAAATTCATTACCGTCGGTTCTTATTATTTCACTATTTTCAAGTTGGGTATTTACTAAGATACCAGCGGCTTTAATAATAAGTTGGTCGCCTTCTTCATGACCATAATTATCATTTACATACTTAACATTATTTAAATCAACCATAACAATAGCTTGTGGGAATACTTCACAATCTTCCCATTCAGCTGACTTAGCATTTAAGTAATTTCTATTTTTTAGAGATGTAAGCATATCCGTATACTTGTGTCTATCAGTTATTTTAATCTTTTTAATTTGCTTTTTCCTTTTCCATATTAAGTAAATTATTACTATTATTGTGAGTGGTAAGAAAATACCAGCTAAGACAATTGTATAAACTTGTTCTAATGTAGAGTTTTCTAAGATAGATGCATTCATATTTTCAATACCACTATTACGATAATTATAATAAGAATTAGTATTGATTATATAGTTAAATAAATCATAAAAAGCTTGATTATCTTTTTTAACCATAAATTTATAATCATTCATCATAGTATCTGTATATAATAAACGATATTTTTTAAATTTAGAATTTTGATAATGATAATATACTTCAGCATCTAAAACAATTAGCTTATCTTGACTGTTTTCAATTAATTCATCAATAGTGTTATAGACATTTATGGTAGCATTAGTGTTAGTAGATACATAATTGTATAAAGAATCTTTTTTTAACATTAGAATATCTTTATTTCTTAGACTTTCAAAAGAATTAACAATATGATTATCTTCTTGTTTACCAATAATACAATAGTCTTCAATAAATGTTGATAAAGTAGAAAGATAATTATCATTTGTGTAGTTATAGTAATCAAAGTAAATATCAATTTTACCATTATCTATATCTTTTTGTAACTCTTCAAGAGTATCATACTTAACTATTTTAAAATTAATGTCCGCAAGACGAGAAATTCTATCGATATACTCACCGGCAATTCCCGCTAATTTTTTATTAACTTTTACTTCATAAGGAATATTTTCTACATAACCATAAACATAGTTTTTAGAAATTAGTGAAGCTTTTGTTTTGGCATCAAGCTTATTTTTTTCTAAGTAATAGTTTAGGTAAGCATCATTATATTCAGAAACATATTTGGATAAACGCCATTTATTATAATATTTTTGAACTATGGCATTTAATTCTTTATTGTTATCATCTAGTGTTAGAACAATTTGCTTTTTCATTTCAGTAAAGAAATAGTTTATTGAATATTTATCTTTTTCAATAGTATAGTCTAAATACATTATATTAGGAACAATAATCATATTAACTAAGTTAGCATCTAAGGCTGTGTATAATTCAGTTATACTGTTGTAAGTTTTATATGATAAATTAGTACCACTCTTTAGATAATAACTGATATTTTCAGCATCACTTTCAAAAATACCAAAGGTTAAGTTTTTCATATCAGTAATGTGATTAATTCTTTGATAAGTCTTGCCTACGGCTATATAGTTGTCGTTAAATAAAAATAAGTCATTTTTACCTAAGGTAGCATCATTATCAAGAATACGAATACGGTAACTATTTGTTTTAGGAGCTGAATCTTTTAAGTATGGAATCTTATTGAATTCAAGACCAATATTTTTTTCAAAGTCATCTAAAAAATCAAAAATTACGCCTTCTCCATTAATACCATATAAAGGATAATCATTGACTACTTCGAAATCATAAGACTCATCATTATTATTTTGGACCCATCTTTTTTCAGAAACAGTTAGGGTCGTTGTTTTGTCTTCATAAGTATAGTGACGATATACAACAATAAAAGTTACTATAGCTATTATGATTGGTATAATAATTATTAATTTTTTCTTCATTTAAAAACCTCTTATCTATCTTTTGTAAAGGTATAATTATCCTTAGTATGATGTTTGTAACCGATTATTGGAAAGTCTTGAGCTTCAACGTCTTTTTTTAAAAATACTTGAATATCATAGTATTTCTTTTGGTCAGGTTTTAAGCCGTCTAGTACTTTAGTAGCGATATTTTTAGCACTGTCTAGTGTAGCATCATCGTTAACGGTAATAATTACATTAATAATACGACCTTGTTCATCGACTTTGCAATTTTTAGTTTCAGATGCGACAGCTTCTTTTATTTTATTGATATTACTTTTGGTAAGTGCTACATCGGCTTTACCATCAAGTCTGTTTCCGTATAAGACCTTTTCATCATTTGATAAAAATATATTTATAACTTGAAAAGCAAAAACTAGTACTACTAAAAAGACTATGACTGCTATGATAATGCCTTTATTTCTTTTAAAAAAATTCATATTGACTTCCTCCTACTTTAATAATTATACACTATGTAAACAGCTTTTTCAATTAGCTATTTGTTTAATTCTTCTATTAAAATATCATTAGCTAATTTAGGATTAGCTTTTCCTTTTGTTTCTTTCATAACTTGACCCATAAAAAATTTAATAGCTCTGTCATGTCCTTCTAAATAGTCATTTTTTATAGATAAGTTACTTGCTATAATAGCTTTTATAACCTCGCGTAAATGAGAGTCATCCGTAATATTTTCTATACCTAAGTCTTTGATAATATCCTTAATAGGAGTTGTTTCTTCTAAAACTTTAGGAAGTATTTCTTTTAGATTCTTACTAGATAAAGTGTTATCATCGATAAAAGAAATTAATTCTTGAAAACGTTTAGGGCTAAGGGTTGTCTCTGATAGGCTTTTTTCATTTTTATTTAGATAGAAAGAAATATCACCTAAAAGTAAGTTACTTGCTACTTTGTAATTGGTATCTAGCTTTAATAGTTCATTAAAATAATCACTTAAAGGACGATTTTGAATAAGTTTAGTAGCATTTATTAGTGATAAGCCTTTTTCTAGGTATAAAGCTTTTCTTTCATCAGGTAACATTGGTATAGTTTTTTTAACATTATTTATCATTTCCTCAGATAAGATAACATAAGGAATGTCTGGTTCAGGAAAGTAGCGATAATCATTACCGGTTTCTTTAACACGCATTAAGACTGTATCACCAAGCTTATCATCAAAACGGCGAGTTTGTTCTTTAAAAGTCTTGCCCTCATCTAAAAGCTTTGTTTGTCTAGCAATTTCTTTATCAAGACTTAAGCCGACATTAGAAATGGAACCGATATTTTTGATTTCACACTTTGTTCCCAATGGGTCTTCTTCATTTTTGCGTAGTGATACGTTGGCATCAGCTCGCATAGAGCCCTCTTCCATTTTACAATCACTAATATCACTATAGAAAAGTAATTCTTTTAATTTTTCAAGATAAAGTTTAGCTTCAAGACTACTAGTAATACAAGGTTTCGTTACTATTTCAATTAAAGGTATGCCGGCTCTGTTGAAATCAAGATAACTTTTAGAGCCACGATGAGTACTTTTACAAGTATCTTCTTCTATATGCATCTCTTCAATATAAATTTTCTTCTTTTCATTTTCCACTTCTATTTCTACATAGCCATCATAACCTATAGGAGTACGATTTTGGGTAATTTGATAATTTTTCGGATTATCTGGATAGAAATAATTTTTACGGTCAAAATGCATTTGTTTTCTAATTTTACAATTTAAAACTAAAGCTGCTTTGATAGCTAGATTAATTACTTCTTCATTTAAAGTTGGCAAAGTACCAGGATAGCCTAAGTCAACAACATTAGTTAGGGAATTAGCCATCATACCATAGCCATTTAGAGAGTTAGAAAAAATCTTAGTTTGAGTTTTTAGTTCAACGTGTACTTCTATACCGATAGTAGGTAGGTATTTAGACATTTTTCTCACCTCCATTTGGGTTTAGTGGTAATTGCAAAGTATGCTCTATGAAACTAGCTAATTGATAAATCTTAGCTTCTTCAAAAGAGTTACCAATGATTTGTAAACCGATTGGCATGTTATCTTTAGAAAAGCCGATTGGTAGACTTAAAGCTGGAAGACCGGCCATATTAACAGGAATTACTAAGACATCGTCCATAAAACTTTTTAGAGGGTCATCCATACTATCTGTTAAATTATAAGCTGTCGTAGTAGTAGTTGGGCCAATGATATAATCGTATTCGGTAAAAACTTTTTTTAATTCTTTTTGCATATCATCACGAATAGTTAAAGCTTTATTGTAATAAGTTTTAGCATTTTCACCACTAAGTAAGAAAGAGCCAATCATTATACGTCTTTTAACTTCATCACCAAAAACACTTCTCGTTCCATAATATAAATCATTTATATCGTCAGGATTTTCTTTAGAATAACCATATCTAATACCATCAAAGCGAGCCAGATTAGAACTAGCTTCACCCATCGCAATTATTTGATACAAGGTAACGGCATTTTCTAGATATTTAACATCAATAAAATCTACTTGTATGTTGTTGTCTCTTAGAATATTAATTGTTTCCATTACTTTATCTTTTATTTCTTTACTAACAATATCACTCATAAAATAGTTAGGCACAGCAATTTTTATATTTTCAAGTTTGTGATTAATTAAAGAGGTAAAGTCTTCACTTTCTCGTTTGGAACTTGTTAAGTCTTTATCATCATAACCGGCAATAGCATTCAAAAGTAGGGCATTTTCATAGACATTTCTAGTCATAGGGCCTATTTGATCTAAAGATGAAGCAAAGGCTACTAGGCCATAGCGAGATACTCTACCATAAGTAGGCTTCATACCTACTATTCCACAGTAACTAGCTGGTTGTCTAATAGAGCCACCTGTATCCGTACCAAGTGCCAAGGGAAGATGCCTTGCGGCAATAGTTACAGCTGAACCACCTGATGAACCTCCGGCTATTTTTTCTTTATTCCAAGGATTTTTAGGTGCTTTATAGTAACTTGTTCTGCTAGATGAGCCCATCGCAAACTCATCCATATTAGTTTTACCAATAATAATCATATGGTTAGCTTTTATTTTTTCAATAACAAAAGCATCATATATAGGAATAAAATTATCTAAAATATGAGAAGCACAAGTTGTTTTTAAATCTTTAGTTACAATATTATCTTTTATCGCAATAGGTAAGCCAAAAAGAGGATTATCTACTTCTAAATTTTCAAGTTCTTGAGCTTCTTTTAGAGCTACTTCTTTATTTAAAGTGATATAGGCATTTAAGTCTTTGTCATTTTCAATATTGGCAAAAGCTTCTAATACTAAGTCAACTGGTTTAATTTTCTTTTCTTTTAATAATTTATTAATCTCAAGAATATCTTTAACTAAATACTTCATACTAGGCCTCCTCTGTTATTACAGCTGGTACTTCTATAAAGTTACCACTATGATGAGGGACATTTTTTAAAACTTCTTTTGCATCAAGCATTTCTCCTACTAGGTCTTTTCTAGTTTCAGTATTATTATCCCAAGGCGCAATAAGGATATCTTCATCATATCCTTTTACTTCATTTATTTTTTCTACTTCATTAAGTAGTTTTTTTAATTCAACTTGGTATTTTTCTATTTCTTCATCAGTAAGTTTTATACGAGCAAGTTTGGCAACGTGTAATACTTCTTCTTTAGTAAGTTTTTCTTCCATAAAAATACTTCTCCTTTAACTTTAGTTATTGTATCAAAAATCTAAAGAAAAGTCTATTAATGTGGGAAGTTTGTTGAAAAAATCTTACTTGGACAAGTAAATACAATTATTATAAAAGCAGTTGTATTTACTTGTCCAAAATAAATTGTATTAAGTTGT
>CANQIL010000046.1 GCA_947624045.1 uncultured Bacilli bacterium | reverse complement strand
ACAATATTTCTTCTGAAAAGTGCGCAATGATTTTGCTGAAAAGTGTACAATCTTAGTAATAATATATTTTTACTGAACAAAAATGTTAAAGAGTGAAAAATTGTTCACTTAACTGAACAATTTTGTTGACTTTAGTAAAATTGTTCACTATAATTTAGTTATGAGGTGAATAGAAACATGATTGTTAGAGAAAAATATTTGAATAAAATAAGAGGTTTTTATGAGTCTGATTTAATTAAAATAATAGTTGGTATTCGTAGAAGTGGTAAATCTATTATTTTAGAACAAATAATGAATGAAATAAAACAAAAATCAAATAATATTATATATTTGAACTTTGAAGATGAACGTGTTGTTTCTAATATTTATGATGATGAAAAATTACTCAAATATGTAGAAGAAAATAGAAAAGAAGGAAAATGCTATATATTTTTAGATGAAATACAAGAAATTACCAATTGGAATCTTGCTGTTAAAACATTAAGACTTTATAATAATTCAGTTTTTATTACTGGTAGCAATTCAAAGCTTTTATCGAAAGAATATACTGATGCATTTAGTGGAAGATATGTATCTTTTAGAGTAAGGCCTTTTGTTTATAAAGAAATACTAGAATATTCCAAAGAGTTGAAAAAAGAAGTTTCTATATCTGATTATTTGATATGGGGTGGTTTTCCAAAAAGATTTGAATTTAATAATAATGATATGATAACCTATTTAACAGATTTAAATAATTCTATAATAGTTAAGGATTTAATAGTCAGATTTAAAATAAAGAATGAAGAATTATTTAAAAGAATTATTAATTACGTATTGGTATCTAATTCTAGAGTCTTCTCTTCTAGATCGATTGAAGCATATCTAAAAAGCAATAATATTAAAGGTTCTATTAATACGATAATTAAATATTTAGAATATTTGGAAAGAGCATATGTTATTAATAGAATAAAACCATATTCTAGAAAATCAAAAGAAGAATTAGAATATTATTATAAAATATATAATGAAGATGTATCCTTTAATTCATTAAGATGTTTTAATAATAGATATGATTTAAGTCATAATTTAGAAAATATAGTTTATAATGAACTAATATATATGGACTATGATTTAAAAGTTTTAAATAATGAAAATAATGGTAAAGAAATAGATTTTATTGCTGTTAAAGATGGTAAGGAATATTATATACAAGTGGCATATAGTGTTGAAGATGAAAAAGCTTATAATAGAGAATTTAGTGCTTTTGCAAACATTGATAATAATCAGAAGAAAATATTAATAACTAATGATGAAATAGATTATTCTACTAGTACTGTTACACATTTAAAATTAAAAGATTTTTTACTACTTGATTCACTTGATAAGATTTAATAAAATTATTTGCGAATAAATTTATATAGATATAAAACAAATTCATAAATACTTTTACTCACAAGGCGTTTACTTTAGGCGCTTTTTTTGTTTTTTATTTTTCAAAGGAATTTCCTCATATTACTTAAAATTTATTGTTTTTCTATACTTTAATACTGGCTATATAGCCAGTACTTTTTTCTTTTTAATCTTTAAACACCAGCATGGGCTTCGCATGGCAGAAATCTATACTTTAAAGGGGGTGCTTGTAATGGATAATTCCTTGGAAATAGCTACTACTCCCCTACTTTCTTTGAAAAAAACAACTTATTCATTCATAAAAAGATCATTTGATCTAGTTTGTTCTCTTATTGGAATTATTATTTTGATACCTCTTTCTATAATTATAAAAATCTCTTATGTTTTGACGGGAGATTTTCATTCTATTTTTTTTACTCAAAATAGAATTGGTAAAAATGGTAAAGAATTTAAGCTTTTTAAATTTAGAACTATGGTTGTTAATGCTGACGAAGTTTTATTTAAACTTTTAAAAGAAAATAAAGAAATAGCTAAGGAATACAAAAAAAACAAAAAATTAAAAAACGATCCTAGAATTACAAAAATAGGAAAAATATTAAGAAGAACATCAATTGATGAACTACCACAGTTAATAAATGTATTTCTTGGAAATATGACTATGATAGGCAATCGCCCTTACCTACCCCGTGAGAAAGAAGATATGGGTAAATACTATAACGATATAATTAAAACTCGACCTGGAATAACAGGCTATTGGCAAGTATCAGGAAAAGAAAATACAACTTTTGATAAGCGTTTAGAACTAGAAAGTTATTACTCTAAAAACTGTGGCTTAAAAATGGACATAAAAATTTTTTTTAAAACATTTGGTGCAATTGTTAAAGGTCATGGTGCTGAAGAATAGTTTGAGGTGCTAGTATATGAAAATCGATATTATTTGTCCAATTTATAATGCAGAAAGATATATTGAAAATTTGAATAATTCTCTTTTAAAACAAGAAAAAGTAAAAATATCTAATATCTTATATATTCTAACTGAAAGTAAAGATAATACTGAAAAAATATTATTGTCAAAAAAATATAAATATAAAAAAATAAAAAAAGAAGAATTTTCACACAGTATTGTTAGAGAAAAAGCTGTTTATGGAAGTGACGCTGATATAGTTGTCCTTATTACTCAAGACGTAGAAATTGAAAATACAGATTGGCTATATAAATTAGTTAAAGATATTAATGATGAAATAATATGTACCTATTCAAGACAAATAAGTAAATTTAATAATATAGAAAAATATACTAGAGAAAGTAATTATCCAGATGAATCAGTTATAAAAAGTAAAAAGGATATTCCTAAATTAGGACTAAAAACTTTTTTTAATTCTGATGCATCATGTGCAATTAATAGGAAAAAGTTTATAGAATTAAATGGCTATGATAATAAAAATTTGCCAATAAGCGAAGACATGTATTATGCTTACAAGGTCATAATCAATGGCTATAAAATTAAATATTGTGCTGATTCTATTATTTATCATTCCCATAATTTTACCTTAAAAGAAATATATGAACGCTACAAATTAACTGGTAAATTTTTTAAAGAAAATAGTTATCTGGATAATTATGGTACGACAGAATCTGGATTTAATCTAGCCAAATATATATTAAAAAGGATTATTGAGGAAAAGAGATTTGGCCTTTTATTAAGATATCCTTTTGATATGGCAGTAAGATTAATTGGAATGAAAGTGGGGAAATTATAAATGAAAATTTTAAGCCTATATTTACCTGGTTTTCATAGGGACAAAATTAACGATGAAGCATGGGGAAAAGGATTCACTGAATGGGATAATGTAAAAACTGGGAAACCATTATATAAAAATCATTATCAACCTATTACACCCTTAAATAATTATTATTATGATTTAAGTAAAAAAGAAAGTATTGAAAAACAAATAGATATTGCTAATAAATATGGTATTGATGGTTTTATCTTTTACCATTATTGGTTTGGAAAAAATAAATCAGCATTAACTGAACCAGCAGAAATTTTAAAGAATTCTATTGATAAAAAAATTGATTATTGTTTTTGTTGGGCAAATCATAGTTGGATAAAAAATTGGAGCAATGGCAATAATGAAATAATTGTGAAACAAGAATATGGTAATAAAGAAGAATGGCTTAAACACATAGAATATCTAATATCTTTTTTTAAAGATGATAGATACTTAAAAATTGATAATAGACCTATATTATACATATATAATATGAGTGATATTCCAAATTTTTCAAATATGTTAAAATGTTGGAATGATTACCTAAAAAAATTTGATATTGATAATATCTATGTTGTTGAATTTATTTCATCTAAAAATAGGGATAAAATGAATGAATATACTAGTGCTGTTGTTGAATTTGAACCATTATACACTACCTTTTTTGATATTTCTAAATTAATGCTTCTTAAAAGATTTATAGTAAAGAAATTAAATTTAATTGATTTTCAAGATTACAATAAATTATGGAAAAAAATAATAAAGAGAAAAAGATTATATGGAAAATGTATTATTCAAAAAGGCTGTTTTTGTGGATGGGATAATTCAGCAAGAAAAGGTTATAATTGCATGATAGTGAAAAATAGTACTCCTGAAAATTTTGGAAAAAATTTAAAAAGATTGATTAACAACAAACGGAAAAATGCTACCAACGATTTTATTATTATTAATGCTTGGAATGAATGGAGTGAAGGTGCAATATTAGAACCTACAAATAAAGAAGGCTATAAATATCTAGAAGAAATTAAAAGAATAAAAGAGGATATTAATTTATGTTAATTTATATACTATTATTTTTGTATATAATTAGTGCGTGTTTTTTATTTAGAGAAAATAGAAAACTTAATATTTTATTGATTACTATACCTTTAGTTTTACTAGCTTCTTTAAGAAGCATAGAATTGGGTGTATCTGATACTAAGGGTGTTTATTTAGACATTTTTAACAATATGAATTTTCTTAGTATTATAGATGTTATTAAATGGCGTGGTTTCAATGAAATACTATTCTTTATGATATTTAAGATAATAACTATCATTTCTTATAATTATAGATTAGTTCTTTTTCTACTATGCTTACCATACATAATAATTGTATCAAAACATATATATAAATATTCAAAAAATTATTTAGTAAGTTTTATAGTTTTCATTGCCATGTATTATTTGTTCTCTTTTTACTTAATTAAGCAGTGTTTTGCTGTTGGAATATTAATTTTATCTTATGATTTTATTATTGAAAAGAAACCAAAGAAATTTATTGCAATGGTTCTTTTAGCTACTCTAATTCATAAAATGTCATTAATATTTATAATAGCATATCCATTGGCAAATAAATTAAAATTTTCTTACAAAAATTATATTTATATACTTATTGGCTTAATTGTATCAAGACTTTTGCCAGGTTTAGTTTATTTTTTTATAGATAAATTCGATTATACAGGTACTTTAATAAATTATATAAATCATGGTGTATATTCTGTTAATGAAAATGTATCAACTTTTTTTGGTTTTTTAATAAATGTTGTAATATTAATTTATTGTTCCATATTTTGTAATGAAAATGATCAAAGATCAAATGCAGATTTAAATTTTTTAACTATTGGTTGCATATTATTCTCTTTTTCATCAATTATACTGGAATTTTATAGAGTATCACTATTTTTTAATATTTTTGGAATAACGCGTATAAGCAATTTTGAAAGAAAAGTTGGAGTCAAAAACAAGTTATTATTAAATATAATACTATGTTTAACATTTATTTTATATTTCTTATTTGTTTCTTCCTTTAACTATAATGCAAATCCTTATATCTTTTTTTGGGAGTGATTCATAAATGAATATAGCAATTTTTTGTCACGATTTTAAATCATCTGGTGCTAATTTATCTCTTGTAGATTGGCTAAAGGATGCCGATAAAGAAAAGAACAATTTTATTGTTGTTTTACCTAGATTTGATAAAGAATATTATGTATTACTAAAAAATGCTGGAATTAATAACATTATAGTTGGTTATTTCATGGTAATCACAAAAAAGCTGTACAAATTATCATTAATTGACAAAATAAAAGAAATTATAAAAAAAATATATGCATTATTATTAAATAATATCATGTATATTTTTATCCAAAAAAAATTAAAAAAATATGATGTTGATATAATACATTCTAATTCATTTAGCATAATGGCAGGAGCTAAAATTGCTAAAAAAATGCACATTCCACATATATTTCATGTTAGAGAATTTATGGAAGAAGATCACCAAATTACTCATTATAATAAGAAAAAAGTTAAAAATTATTGTAATGAATCCTATGCAATATTTATAAGTGATGTAATTGCAAATAAATATCGTAAAATTTATAAATTTATAGATTCCATAGTTTTGTACAATAAGATATCTTATGATTATTCGTATGAAAAAAAACGTAAATTTATGGAAGATGGATGTTGTAACATTATTATGGTTGGAACACTCTCAAAAAATAAAGGACATATAGATGCTATTAAGTGTATAAAAGAATTAAATAAAAATAATATTAATTCAAAATTATTTATATGTGGATCAGGACCATGTGAAGAAAATTTAAAAAAATTTGTTAAGGTAAATAATTTGAATAATATTAAATTTCTTGGTCATCAAAATAATGTGATAGATTTAAGAAAAAATATGGATATTGCTCTAATGTGCTCATATAGTGAAGCTTTAGGAAGAGTTACTATAGAGGCACAGTACTATGAAAATTTAATTATAGGTGCTGATTGTGGTTGTACACCATATTTGATAGACAATAACAATACAGGTCTTTTGTATAGTAGATTTAAAAAAGATGATTTAGTTAATAAAATTACAGAATGTATAAAAGATAGAAAGAAAAGTGAAAAAATAATATTAAATGCAAAATCGATAGCAATAAAAAGATTTAACAGAGATATAAGTAAGGACATTACTGATATGTATAAGTCTATAATAAATCTTGAAAAAAATAAAATTTTTAAATAATTTTATTTTCAGGAACAATAGTAGTTGAAAAATAATTTTATGCTTATGTGCGCGTTGAACAAAATAAAGAAATGAGTGGTTAGTATGAATAAAATATTAAAAAAAATAAAATTTTTATTTATTAAATTATTATATAGAAATGATACAAAGAATTATGTAATACATCAATATAAACTAATAACTGGCAAAAATTTGAATTTAGAAGATCCTAAAACTTTAGATGAAAAAATTAATTGGCTTAAAGTTTACTATTATAATCCATTATATGAGAAGTGTTCTGATAAGATTGAAGTTCGTAGGTATATTGAAGAAAAAGGTTTTAAAGAAATATTAACCAAGTTATATTTTATTTATAATGATATAGACGAAATTAAGCTTGAGGATCTTCCAAAAAAATTCGTAATAAAAACTACTCATAGTTCAGGTGGAGTAATAGTTGTAAATAGTAAGGATAGTTTTGATTTAAAAAAGGCTAAAAAAATATTGCAAAAAAGTCTAAATAATAATTTGTGGAATTTAAATAGAGAATGGCAATATAAAAACTTAAAACCAAGAATAATTGTAGAAGAATTAATAGAACCAGAGAATGATGATTTAATTGATTACAAGTTTTATTGCTATAAGGGTCAAGTGAAATTTATTCGTGTAGTTAGAGGATTATCTAAAAATCATGATGAATGTTTCCAAGACTTTTATGATGATAAATGGAATTGGATAAATGTTAAACGTCCTGGTCATCAAAATTTTGGACCAGTAAAAAAGCCAAAAATGTTTGAAGAAATGAAATATATTGCAAAAGAGCTCTCTTTAGATTTTGAACATGTAAGAGTAGATTTATATTGTGAATTTAATAAAATTTATTTTGGAGAATTAACCTTTACTTCAGGTGCAGGATTTAATGATTATGATCCAGCTAGTTTTGATTATGAATTAGGTAAATATTTTAACCTAGATAATTTGAAAAAAAATAATAATAATTTTGATAATGTTTAATTTGAAAAGAAGATTTTTTAATAACAAATATTAAAGTGAAAGGAATACTAAATTAATATGAAAAATAATACTGATTTTTGCTTTGTTATTTTAAATTATAATACCTATGACTTTACAATTATGTGTATTGATTCGATTTTAAAAAAAGCAAAAGGAAATTTTAAAATTGTAATAGTAGATAACAATTCAATTGATAATTCTGGTAAAAAATTAAAAGATAAATATATTAGCAACAAATATGTAAAAGTAATTTTGAATGATGAAAATATGGGATTTTCTAAGGGCAATAATATTGGAATAAGATATGCATTAAAAGAGTTTAATCCTAAGTTTATTATTGTCAATAATAGTGATACGCAACTAATTACTGACAACTTTTTAAATAAAATTGAAGAAATTTATAAGCAAAAACATTTTGCTGTACTTGGTCCTAAAGTCCATATTAAGAATAACAAATTACAATATATACCTTCAAAGATGCCTAGTAAAAAACAATTAAATAAATCAATTTTACGTTATTATTTTAAATTATTTTTGAATTATACCTTTTTAAGTTTTATTGATCAAAAATTTTTTTCAAATAAATTTATTGATATCAATAATAGCAACGCTAATAAAGCTTATGAAAATGTTATTATACATGGATGCTTTTTCATTTTTTCTTTAGAATACTTTAAATACTATGATGGTATTCCAGAAAAAACTGAATTTTATAGAGAAGAAGAATTTATATATTTAAATTGTAGAAGAAAAGGTCTTTTAACTGTATATGATCCTTCTTTGGAAATTTTTCATAGTATAAATGGATCAGTAAAGGCAACTTTTAAAAATGATAGAAAGAAAAATATATTTAGATATAAAATGCATATAAAAGCTTTAAAAATATTAAATGAAAATTTAAATTAATTTTATTATAAGAGGTAGTGATATTATGAAAATAGCATTAGTTGGAGCATTTGACAGAAATAACTATGGTGATGTTTTCATGCCTATATTATTTGAAGAACAGTTTTTGTCTTATGACTTAAATCTTCCAATTGAATTTAAGTATTATGGAATGAAAAAGTCAGATATGGAATATATTAAAGGTGTTAAAACTAGGCCTTTATATGAACTATATGAAAAAAAAGAATATTTTGATGCCATTATTGTAGTTGGGGGTGAAGTCCTAACTTCAAGGTATGCAAATATGTATTTGAATTTACAAACAAATAAAATTGTAATTAGTTTTTACAAATTTTTACAAAAATTAACACCTCATTTAACGGAGTTATTATGTAAATTTAACCTAAAGGGAAAAGAAAAATATCCCTGGATCTTAGATAAAGATAAATTAAACTGTAAATATTTGATTTATAACACGGTTGGTGGAAAATCAATATCATCTAATAAAGAAACTATTAGTTTAGTTAAAAAGTTTGACTATATTTCTTTAAGAGATAAGAACTCATTTGATTCAATTTTTAAAATGAATAGTAAAGCTAAACTATATCCTGATTCAGTTTCATATCTATCAGCTGTTTGGCCTAACAGTAAATTAGAAAAAAAAGTTTCAGAAAAAATAAAAAATGATTTAAAAAATATAGGAAAATATTTTGTTATACAAGTTAAAAAAAATCGTGGTAAATATTTTTGGAAAGATTTAACAAGACAAATAGAAGATATATATTATAAGTTAAATCTAACCTGTGTACTTTTACCAATAGGTTATGCTCAAGGTCATGAAGATCAAATAATTTTACAAAAAATTAAAAAACAACTATCAACAAAAGCTATCCTAATAGAAGAAAATTCAATTTTTGATACAGCTTTTGTAATAAGCAATAGCTGTGCATATATTGGAACCAGTTTACATGGAATTATAACTTCAATTTCATATTCAACTCCTCATATGGCTTTAACTGATACTATAGTAAAGCAAATAGATTTCTTAAATACTTGGAAAACTACTCCAATTATTAGCACTAATGTTGAAAATTTATGTTTTAATTTATGTAAACTTCTGAATGAAAACAAAACATATAAAGTATTAGAAAATTCTAGAGCAGAAATTTTAAAAGAAGCAAAGAATAATTTTGATAATATTTATAATTTAATTACTGGTGATAAAAAATGAAAAGAGAAAAAGAATTAATAAAAAATACATTTATATTATTAATTGGAACTTTATTACCTAAATTTGCTTCTTTTATAACACTGCCAATTTATACCAAATATTTAACTAAAACTGAGTATGGCATTTATGATTTAATATTCACCATAATATCTTTAATTGTACCATTAGTTACTTTACAACTTCAATCGGCTGTTTTTCGAAAATTGATAAATAATAATGACGAAATAGAAAAAAAGAAAATTATTTCAACTTCACAAATATTTACCTATATAATTGCAATAATATTTTCTATAATTCTTTTCTTTGTATTTTCTTCTGTAAATATTTTTTCAAGATTAATAATTATACTTTTTATGATTTTAGAAATATTTATTCAAATGGGTCTACAAACTGCAAGAGGTCTTGGAAAAAATAAAGTTTATTCTACAACAAGTATTATAAATTCATTTCTTAATGTAATATTAGTAATTCCAATTTTAATTAAATTTAAGTTAGGATTATTAGGTTTAATTTGTTCTCTTACTATGTCATTATTTTTAGCATATCTATATCTAATTATTAAAACTAAATTTTATAAGTTTTATAATGTTAAATTTTTTGATTTATCAACATTAAAAGAGCTTTTAAAATATTCTATTCCTATGATTCCAAACTCTATATCATGGTGGATTGTAAATGCTTCTGACAGACTTTTAATAACATTCTTTTTAGGAATAACACAAAATGCTATATATGCTGCTGCTTCTAAAATTCCGTCCTTATATAGTTTATTCTATAATACCTTTAATATGGCATGGCAAGAATCAGCAACTAAATATAAAAATACAAAAGATGTCGAAAATTATTATTCAAATACTTTTAATATTTTATTTATGTTTTTAACAAGTGGAATGCTATTATTAATTGCTATAACCCCTATTTTGTTTAAAATATTAATCAATTCTACATACGAAAAATCTTATTATCAAATACCTATTTTGTATATTTCATTATATTTATTAAGCTTTTCCAATTATTTAGGTGGAATTTATGTTGCTTTGAAAAAAACTACAAATTTAGCTAAATCAGTAATTATTGGAGCTGTAATTAATGTAATTATTAATTTTATTGCCATTAAAAATTTTGGATTATATGCTGCTTCAATTTCTACAGTAATTTCATATTTTATTGTCTTAATATACAGAATTATTGATATTAAAAAATATTACAAGATTACTTATAATTTTAAGAATATTAGTATATCAATTTTATTCATTATATTTAGTTTAACACTCTATTATTTTAAAGGAATTTTATTTACACTTACAAATATTATTTTTTCTATTTTTATTTTTATAGTATTTAATAAAAATTTGTTATATAAAATGCTAAAAAACTTGAAAATTAAAACATTGAGAAAGGAACTGATCAAATAAATGAAAATAGCAGTTGCAGGAACAGGTTATGTAGGTTTATCACTTGCTACATTACTTAGTCAAAATAATGAAGTCATGACACTTGATGTCATAGAAGAAAAAGTGAATATGATTAATGAAAGAATATCCCCTATTAAAGATGAGTATATTGAGAAATTCTTCAAAGAAAAAAATTTAAATTTAAAGGCTACTTTAGATTATAAGGAAGCATTTAATAATGCCAAATTCGTTATAATTAGTACACCTACTAATTATGATGATGAACTTAATTACTTTGATACTTCTTCTGTTGAAGATGTAATTGAAAAAGTTATTAGTATGAATATTGATACAACTATAGTTATTAAATCAACTATACCAGTAGGTTTTGTTGAATC
>CANQIL010000045.1 GCA_947624045.1 uncultured Bacilli bacterium | reverse complement strand
AGTAAAAATCACTATAAAGCCTTACAAATATTGGGCTAAATGGTGATTTTTTACTTCAACAAGTGCGAAACTCGGGTAATAACATAAAAACACACTTTTAGCAAGTACTGTTTCATACTTTTTTTGTACAAAATATATTGCACAAATAACAAAATATTTGATATAATTATTTTAGGAATACTTAATTAGTTTAGGTACTATTCTCCTTTAATCTTGAAAATTGAAGGAGGTGATGTTTATGAGAAAGCAAGAGAAATATCTCTATGTTATCATAATTCTCCTTATTATCGTGATTTTAATCATGCTGATAAAAATAGTACCAACTGCATAAGTCGGTACTAATACAACTCTTTGGAATAGTACCTAACTCATCAAAATTAGGTATTCCTTTTTTATTTTATGCAAGTTTCCTTGACAAATACATAATAACATAAAAATACACTTTTAGCAATAAAGTTTTATTATTTTTCAAAAGTGTCATTCCCATAAAATAAGCTTGATTTTAATCAAAGTCTTTACTTTTCATCTTTTGAAATACGTGATATAATTTTAGGTGTATAGAGATTAGAAATTAATAAAGAATAGAAAAGAGGTGTAGTTGTTTAATGATAAAGTTTGATTTTTTTACTAATACAGAAAAATTTTTATCAAAGCAAGAACTAGCTAATCTTTTAGATAAAAAGCCTTTAATATTAGAAAAGTTTAATACTAGTAATATGGTAGGTTGGCTTAAAAGACCAGATGATGAAGTCTTAGAAAAAATAGATTATTTAAGTAAAAAAATAAAAGCTAACTCAGAGTTGTTAGTTGTTGTTGGGATAGGGGGGTCTTACTTAGGTAGTTATAGTTATCATAATATTTTTAAAAAATATTTTAATGATAACTCCTTTGAAATAATTTATGCTGGAACAACTCTATCTAGTAATTATTTAAATGACTTAGTAGGGTACTTAGAAAATAAAGATTTTACTATTAATGTTATAAGTAAGAGTGGGACAACTTTAGAAACAACTTTGACTTATCAAATATTAAAAGAATTATTAGAAAAAAAATACTCTAAAGAAGAAGTTAAAGAAAGAATTATTGTTACTACCTCAAAAGATTCTTCTTTAGCTAGTGATGAGAACTTTTTGGAAATACCTTCAGATATAGGAGGTAGATATTCCTTCTTGACACCAGCTCATCTTTTGGCTCTTTCTTTAAATTATGATATTAAAAAAATAATAGATAATTATATGAAAGGTTTAAATTTAATTGATGAAGCATATACTTATGCGTGTATAAGAAATATGCTTTATAAAAAGAATTTTTATGTAGAAAACTTTTGTGTTTATGAAGAATGCTTAGCTTCATGTACTGAATGGTTAAAGCAACTTTTTGCTGAAACAGAGGGTAAAGATAATAAGGGTATTTTACCTATGTCGACTATAAATACTAGAGATTTACATTCATTAGGACAATATATTCAAGAAGGTAAAAAAATCATTTTTGAAACCTTTATAAAAATTAATAATTCATCATCATTTATTGTTAATGGTCAGGATGTTCATACTTTAAATAATTTAGTAGAAGATGCGGTTATTAAAGCTCATAATGAAGGTGGTGTTCCTTGTAATATCATTGAACTTGATTACTTGAACGAAGAAAATATAGCTATGTTGATTGTCTTTTTCCAATTAAGTGCCGCTTTTAGTGCTTACCTTTTTGAAGTTAATCCTTTTAATCAACCGGGAGTTGAAGTTTATAAAAAAAATATACAAGAAAAATTAAAATAGAACAGGATGTGATATTATCAATTTAGAAGTAGAAAAAAAGAAATTTTTATTAGCAGTCAATGAGTTAACAAATGAAAAAATAGATTCATCTTATTTAGATAAAAATATTTTTAAAGGAAAAATAAATACTCATAATTTAGATGAAATCTACCGAAGTTTTCTTAAAAATATTTTGAAGAGTGACTCTAATAATAAAGAACTAGGTATTGAAATAAATAATGGCTTAATAGAATGCTTTTTA
Source organism: uncultured Bacilli bacterium (assembly GCA_947624045.1). Lineage (GTDB taxonomy): Bacteria > Bacillota_I > Bacilli_A > RF39 > UBA660 > CANRGD01. The sequence continues at coordinate 10,078 of CANQIL010000045.1, read as the reverse complement.
GATAATATATTACAAGTTGCTTATAATAGAAAAGCTCTTCAAAGTAAATATATTATTGAAAGTAATATTATTGATATTTTACTTAATTTTATAGGAATGGATAAAGCAATAATACTTTTTCTAACAAAACAAGATGTAATTATAAATAAATTAAAAACAATTGATTATGAAAAAACAAATTTATTAGATTACTTGAAAAAACAGCTTAATAGGGCTAGAATATATAATTGTCTAAATAAAAGAAATTCAACTACTGATGAAATAATAAATTGTTGTGAAGCTTTAAGTGACTGTAAGAAATTGATTTATGTTGAAAAAGGAAAAGTTTATGAAAAAAAGTTTGAAAATAATTATAGGTAGCTTATTAATATTATTTATACTAATCTTATTAGGGGTTATTACTAATAATCTAAGTAGTTTTGACAATATTATTTATAAATTTTTTATATCTTTTCGGTGTAGTTTTCTTGATAAGTACTTTAAATTTATAACGAGTTTTGGTAATACTAATATGATAATTATTGTTTTAGGACTTTTTGTTTTAATATTTAGAGATAAGAAAGCTTTAGTATTGACGATAAGTACATTTTCATCAGTTTCTATTAATTCTATTATTAAGCATATAATTAGAAGAAAAAGACCTAGTGTTATTCATTTAGTTAAGCAGGGTGGGTTTTCTTTTCCAAGTGGACATACGATGATTGCGGTTTGTTTATATGGTTATTTATTATATTTAGTAAATAAAAAAATTAAAAATAAAATTTTAAAAAGAATATTATCCATTATATTAGTAATATTTATTTTATCCATAGGTATTAGTAGAATCTATGTAGGAGTACATTTTGCATCAGATGTTTTAGCTGGTTATTTATTAGGATTAGTTGTCTTAATACTAGTAATTCATTATACTAATAAATATCTTAAGGGGGAAAATTAGATAATGGTAAAAATGATAATAACTAATTTTGAAAATTTAATTGATGAAGAGGAAGCTATTTCTAGAGAGGTTATGCTTTCAATTGATGAGCTAAGGAGAAAGAAATATAAATTTGTAATAACAACATATCGTAATTTAGAAGATATATTAGCTTATAATAAGTCATATCCTTTTATTGATTATATAGTATCTTCTTTCGGTAACTTTATATATGATGTTTCTAAAGATAAATTTCTTTATAAGAAAAATATTTCTTTGAAAGAGTTAAGGAAAGTAAATGAGTTATATAAAAATATTAAAAAAGAAATAGAAGCTTTTGATGATAAAGTTTATCAGATAAAACTTTGTAATAATAAAGAAAAATTAGTTAATAGTGAAAATATTAGTTATTATCAAATTGCTAAAGATTTATATATTACTTCTAGTAAAGTATCTTTAAAAGAAGCTATTTTAAAACTTAGTAATGGTAAAAATGTAAATATAACGACTGTTGCATATGATGAATTTGATGGGACGTTGTTTACTAAAGATAGATGTAACTTTGTTTTAAAAAAAGCAAAGATAAAAAATTTGAAAGACAATGAATATAAGGAAGTTTTAGATATTGAACAAGTCTTTTCTTCATTAAAGTAATTAATTCATCTGGAGGTATTTATGGGTGATAAAAAGAAAATAATTGTTATAATTATTTCAATAGTGGTACTTATCTTAATTACTTATTTTAGTTATCTTAATAAAAAAGAATTAGCTAGGGATATTAAAGATAATGATTGGATGAGTGAAAATATAGAGCTAATAAAAGATAAGTCAATGGGTAGTAAAGTTTATAAAATTTATAAAAATAGTGATATATCTATTTTTAATTTAAAATATCAAAAAGTTGTAGCTAAAAAGATTAATGATGCAAAAGCTAATATGAAAGATGATTATATAATTATTTATAATCCTTATGGTACTAATCCTTTGAGTGTTAATATAGTATTTAGAGAAAATGATTATGAAGAAATAAGCTATGAAATTACTACATCAAAAACCGATAGTTTTAAAAGAAAAATAAGTCTTGAAAAAGATGAGAGTATGTATCAAATTATAGGGCTTTATCCAGGAGAAAGTAATAAAATAAAATTAAATTTAGTAGAAAATTCTAAATCTAGAGTGAGTGAATTTGTAATTGATTTAAGTGATATAGAAATTAACGCTACTAAGAAGTTAGAAGTAGAAAAGAAGGGTGAACAAGCTAAATTAGTAGAAGGGCTTTATGCTGTTTTAGGGAATGAATCAGATTATCAAAATTATATAGCCTTATATGATAATAGTGGAATTGTGAGAAGTGAGTATCCTTTAAAAGAAATTGTTTATAATAAATTAGTATTTACAGATAAAAGTATGTTTTATAATATTTCTAAAACAGAAATTATAAAAGTAGATAGATTAGGTAAAATTACTAATATATATAAAACAGGTAAATATCGTATTGAAAATTACCAAATATATAATAATGATTTGTATGTTCTAGTAACTGATACTAAAAAAGATACTTTGAAGAGTTGTATTATTAAAATTAATATAGAAACAAATGAAATAAAAGAAGTATTTTCATTTAATACATTATTTAAAGATTATATTTCGGCACTTAAAAAAGATGAGAATGGTAAAATAGATTATTTAAATATTAGTGATTTTAAAATAATAGATAATTGTATGTATATAAGTAGTAAAGAAACATCAGCCTTTATTAAAATAGCTAACTTTTTAGATGAAGCAAAAATTGAGTATATAATTAGTAATGATTTATTTTTTGAAAAGACACCTTTTAAAGAATTGCTTTTTAATAAAGAAGGAGAATTTAAAATACATGCAGGACAGAGTAGTTTTAATATAAAAAGAGAAAATGAAAATACTTATTACTTAATATTTTTTAATAATAATTATGGTAATTCTACTACAACTGATTTTAATTATAATGATATAGATGTTAAAAATAATAACTTATATCAAGGAGATAATTCTTATTATTATGTATATAAAGTAGATGAAGAGAAGAAAACTTTTGAATTAGTAGATAGTATAGTTTTAGATTATTCAGGTATTGGAGGTAATGTACAATTACTAGAAAATGATAATAAAATAATAAATATATCTACTAAGGGTGAATTTATGGAAATTGATAAAGATAATATGATAATTAATGGATATAGAGTTAAAATTAATAAAAACTTTGTTTATAAAGTAGAGAAGTATTCATTTAAAAATTATTTATTTTCATAAAAAATTGGTCTTGAATGGTAAAAGTTCAAGGCTTTTTTTGAGAGACAAAAATGCTAAAAATACCATTTTTGTCTTTTATGTAAGACAAAATTGACAAATTGTTGTAAACAGTATATAATTAATTTAGGAGGAATAATTATGGTAATAAGAGAAAATTATTTAAAAAAAATTAGACCATTTTATAATCAAGATTTAATAAAAGTTATAACGGGAATAAGAAGATGTGGTAAATCAGTAATATTAAGACAAATAATAAGTGAAATAATAGAATCTGGAGTTAAAGAAGAAAATATAATATATATAAATTTTGAATTAACAGATTATGCTTACATAAAAACTTTTAGGGAATTAGATAATTATATCAAAGAAAAAATTGTTAATAAAGATAAGTATTATCTATTTTTTGATGAAATTCAGTATGTTGAAGAATGGGAAAGAACGGTAAATTCATATAAAGCAAAATATGGAGATGAAATATCTATTTTCATTTCTGGTTCTAATAGTGATTTACTCTCAGGTGAACTTGGAAGTTTATTATCAGGTAGATATGTAAGTTTTAAACTAAATCCATTTTCTTTTAAAGAAGTATGCGAATTTAAAAATTATGAATTAGATAAATATAAATTAGAAGAAAGTTTTAATAATTATGTAAAATGGGGTGGACTTCCTCAAAGATTTAATTTAAATGATGATTACGAAATAAGGACTTATTTAACAGATGTATATAATTCAATCGTTATTAAGGATATAATAAACAGATTTAATGTAACTGATATAGAGTTATTTAATAGAATAGCAGAGTATATTGTAACTACTCCTGCTCAAACGTTTTCAGCAGAAAGTTTAGTTAAATATTTTGAAATAAACGATGACAGAGGTGTTGGAAAGACAACTTTATATAATTATTTAGAATATATGTGTAAAGCTCATTTGATAAATAAAGTTGATAGATATGATGTTAGAGGGAAAAGAATACTTAATGGAAAATACAAATATTATTTAACTGATTTAGGCTTAGGTCAAACATTAAATGCTTCTAAAAAAGAACAAATGGGAGCATATCTAGAAAATATAGTTTATAATGAACTTATATATAGAGGATATGATGTTAAAATTGGCAATTTAGATAATGGTGAAATAGATTTTATTGCTCTTAAAGAAGGAAATAGAGAATATTATCAAGTATGTTATTATCTATCAGATGAGAGAATTATTAATAGGGAATTTGGAGTGTATGATAATGTTAAAGATAATTATCCAAAGTATGTAATTTCAATGGATAAGTTTGATATGTCCCAAAATGGTATAATTCATAAAAATATAATCGATTGGTTATTAGAAGAAGAAAAATAAATGTAGATTATTATAATTAATCATTTTATCTAGATTTATTTAGTAAATTTTTGTATAATTTAGATGATAGGATGGTTGGTTATATGCTTAGCAAAAATGAATTAAAAAAAATGGATGCTTATTTTAGAGCACTTAATTATTTATCAGTAGGACAATTGTATTTACTTGATAATCCTTTACTTAAGAGAAAATTAACTATTGATGATATAAAGTCAAATGTCGTAGGACATTGGGGTACGGCGCCAGGACAAAACTTTATTTATATGCATTTAAATAGGGTGATAAAAAAATATAATCTAAATATGATTTATATATCAGGACCAGGTCATGGCGGACAGGCTATGTGTTCTAATAATTATTTAGAGGGAGTTTATAGTAAGTTCTATCCGGAAATAACAGAAGATGAAGAAGGTATGAAAAAACTTTTTAAACAGTTTAGCTTTCCAGGAGGTATTTCGTCACATGTTGCGCCAACGATGCCAGGTTCTATTCATGAAGGAGGAGAACTTGGGTATAGCTTAGCTCATGCAGCTGGAGCCGTTTTAGATAATAAAGATTTAATTGCGGCTTGCGTTGTTGGAGATGGTGAAGCTGAAACTGGCCCGCTCGCAGCTAGTTGGCATATTAATAAATTTTTAAATAAGAAAACAGATGGAGTAGTTTTACCAATACTACATAGAAACGGTTTCAAAATATCTAATCCTACTGTTTTTGGAAGAATGAGTATTAAAGAAATAACTAATTTTTTTAAAGGCCTTTCTTATAAACCTTACTTTGTAACAGGAAGCGATACTTTGAAAATGCACAATGATATGGCTAATGTTTTAGATAAAGTAATGAAAGATATAATGAAAATTAAAACTACTAATCAAGGCAATTATCCCATAATTATTTTGACAACACCTAAAGGTTGGACAGGCCCTAAAGTAGTTGAGGGTAAAAGAATAGAGGGCTCTTTCCGGTCACATCAAGTACCTGTTTTAGTATCAAAAGAGCATCCTGAAAATTTAAAAATTGTGGAAAGATGGCTTAAAAGTTATCATCCGGAGGAGTTATTTGATGCTAAAGGTAGACTTAATAAAGAGTTAAAAGAATTATGTCCACCACTTGATAAATGTATGGGCGCAAGTGCTTATGCTAATGGAGGGTTATTATTAAAAGAAATTAAAACTCCTAAGTGGGAAGACTATGCTTTAAATATAAAAAAGCCCGGTAGTGAAGTTGCTCAAGATATGATTGAACTTGGTAGATATATAAGAGATTTATTTGAAATGAATAATGATAATAAAAATTTTCGGATATTTGGACCAGATGAAGCTTTATCAAATAGACTAAATCATATTTTTGAAAGTGAAAAGAGAACATGGAATTTTCGAATGCTTAAAGAAGATGAGTATCTTTCTAATAGTGGAAGAATAATGGATTCTTACTTATCTGAACATTTATGTCAAGGAATGTTAGAGGGCTATTTACTTACAGGACGCTATGGCTTTATGCATAGTTATGAAGCTTTCGTAAGAATAGTTGATTCAATGGCTAGTCAGCATGCTAAGTGGTTAAAGGTTGTTGGTGAATTGCCATGGCGTAAGCCAATTGCTTCTTTGAATTATTTACTTACATCTCATGTCTTTCAACAAGACCATAATGGTTATACGCATCAAGACCCAGGTTTTTTAAATCATTTGGTAACAAAGAAGCCAGGAATTGTCAGAATGTATTTGCCACCTGATACTAATTGCTTACTTTCATGCTTTGAACATTGTATTAAAACAAAAAATTATATAAATGTCATCATAGCTTCAAAACATCCAAGACCACAATGGCTAAATAAAAATGAAGCTAAAAAGCATTGTACTAAAGGAATTGGTATTTGGGATTTTGCTAGTAATGATAATGGTAGCCCGGATATTGTAATGGCTTGTTGTGGAGAAACACCTACTTTAGAAACTTTAGCGGCCGTTGATATTTTAAGAAAATCAATTAAAAGTATAAAAATTAGAGTAGTAAATGTAGTTGATTTAATGAAACTAGTTTCTCCTAAAACCCATCCTCACGGTATGAGTGATGAAGAATATGATGAAATATTTACTAAGAATAAGCCAATTATTTTTAATTTTCATGGTTATCCTTCATTAATTCATCAATTAACTTACAAGAGAAATAATAGAGATTTACATGTACACGGTTATAAAGAAGAAGGAACTATCACAACAGCTTTTGATATTCGTGTTCAAAATGAAATAGATAGATTTCATCTTGTTATAGCGGCAATAAAGGAAATACCTAAATATCAAGAAAAAGCTAAAGTACTTACCGACTGGTGTTTAGAAATGCTTAGTAAACATGAAAAATATATTAAAGAATATGGTGAAGATATGCCCTTTGTTAAAAATTGGACATGGGAATAAATTAAGTATTGATAAAATAATTTAAAATAAAAAGGTTTTATCTTTTAAAATGACTATGAGTGGACTTAGTCCCTAAAAAAAGTATAATATTATAATTTTGGGGTATACTAAATTTGAATAAATATTTTTAGCACTTTCGCTTGACAAGTGCTAAAAATAGGTGTATATTATAGTTGTAATCGAAAGGAAGATGATAATTTATGAATTTAATCCCAAGAAATTTTTATCTAGATGATTTCTTTGATGAAATGCCTGTTAAGAGTGGCAATGTGATGAAATGTGATATTTATGAAAAGGATGGTAAGTATCATATTGAAATGGATATGCCTGGTTTTTCTAAAGAAGATATCAAACTAGAAACTAATGATGGGTATGTTACTATTAAAGCAACAAAGAAAGAAGTTCTAGAAGAAGGTGGCGAAAATAAAAATTATCTTCGCCGTGAAAGAAGCTTTGGTGAATATGAAAGAAGTTTCTATCTAGGAGAATTCGATATTGAAAATGTTGATGCTTCTTTTAAAGATGGTGTTTTAAAAGTAGTTGTACCTAAAAAAGAAGCAACAGACAATAAAAAAACAATTGAAATTAAGTAGGCTTTTTAAGTCTATTTTTTTTTCTCTTGACTCTTGAAAAGTAAAGTAAAAAATAGTATATTTAAAAGTAGAGGTGTAGCTTATGAATGGGGTATGGCTAACAGGATTTACTTTAATTATAAGTTTAGTTTTACTAATTATTTTTTATTCTAAAAAGAAAGAGATAAATAATGAAGCCATTATTTATGAATATTTAATTATTGGTAATTTGCTTTTTGCTTGTACAGGCTTTTTAAGTTGTGTATTTATGGTAGTTGAAAGTAATTTAATTATTAGTATAATTGAAAGATTTAACTTAGTAATTTTACTGATAATTTATTTTCTACTTACTACTTATACTTTAGTGCTTACTAATATGAAAAAAGAAGTAAAAGGAAATGTTTTTAAGATACTTTTAAGTTTTTTAGTAATTGTTTTACTATTAGTTTTATTTGTACCAATTAATATTATAAATTATAAAGATAGTTTAAAGTTAGAGGGCTTAGCTTATCTGATTTTCTTAATAGGAGTAGGTATTTATTTTATTATAAATGCTATTTTAGTTAGTAAATACTTTAGTGAAGACGATGATATAAAGAAGAAAAGGCCTTTACTTATTATATTGCTTTTATTTGGTATTGCTTTGTTGTTTAGAATATGGCATTTTGAAATAATTGAAGTATATATTAGTACTTTTGCTCTTTTAATAATGTATTTTACTTTGGAAAATCCGGATAATGTTTTAATAGAAGAATTAGAACAAGCTAAAAATTTAGCTAATCAAGAAAATGAAGCCAAAACTTGTTTTATAGCTAGTATGCATAAAAAAATACAAGAGCCTATTGACGATATTACTAAAGCAAGTGAATCTCTAATGGAAGCTAAGAGTTTAAAAGAAGCCAAAGCTGAAGCTGATAATATCTTAAACGCAACTGACTCCTTGTCAGAAATAGTAAATGATGTGTTTGATGTTACTCGAATTGAAGCCGGTAAATTAGAAATTACTGAGGCTAATTATAATGCCAAAGATACTTTTTTAGAATTAGCTAAAAGAATGAGTAAGAAAATGCAAGAAAAAAACTTAGAGTTTTCCTATAACATTGGTGTTGATTTACCTGAGTATTTATATGGAGATGTTACTAATTTAAAAAAGATAATAACTAATTTACTTAGTAATGCTTATAAGTATACAGATGAGGGGTATGTTCATTTTGAAGTTAGTTCTGTAAAAAGTAATGATGTTGTTAAATTAATTATATCTGTTGAAGATTCAGGTAAAGGAATCAAAAAAGAAAATGTTGATAAATTATTTACAAAATCTGAAAGATTAGCCGATTTAAAAAATGAAAATCTCGAAGGAGCTTCTTTAGGCTTAGTTATTACTAAAGAGCTAGTAGAGATGATGGGTGGACGTATCATAGTTCATACTATTTATGGTGAGGGGTCTAAATTTACTGTTGTTTTAAATCAAAAACTAGTAAAAGGAGAAACTTCAAAGGAAGTGGAAATTGAAGCTACTCAAGAAAAAGAAACTATAGAAAATGAAGCTATAGAAAGTGTTGATGCTACTAGAGTTACAAAATCAGATAATTTTAGTGATTGTAACTTTGCTGGAATGAAAATTATCGTTGTTGATGATGATACTATGAATTTAAAAGTTAGTAAAAAATTATTAGAAAGATGTTCTATAACGGATACTTTATTTTTAAATAATGGTGAAGAGCTAATTAGTAAAATAAAAGATAATTATCTAAGCGATGCTATTTTTCTAGATATAATGATGCCTAGGATGAACGGAAGAGAAGTTTTAGAAAAACTAAAAGAAATTAAAACAACTTTGCCACCAATTGTTGCCTTAACAGCTAACGCTACTAAAGAAGAAAAAGAAAAATACTTAACTGATGGTTTTTATGATTACTTAACTAAACCTATTGAAAAGGATGAGTTAATAAGAGTACTAAAAAATATAGCTAAATTAGAAAATACGGATATTGAACAAACTAGTGAAGAAGAGCCTATTAAAGAAGATAATGAGAATGATGCGATTAAGTATTTAAAAAGTAAAAATGTAAATATAGATAACTCTTTAGAATTACTAGGCGATATAGATATGTATAATGATACTATTAAAGACTTTTTAAGTGAAGTAGAAGAAAAATTTGAACAAATAGAAAAATATAAAGAAGAAAATAATATGAAAGAATACTCAGTACTTGTTCATTCCTTAAAAAGTGATTGTAAATACTTAGGTTTTATGAACTTAGCTGATTTAAGTTATCAACACGAATTAAAGAGTAAAGAAGAAAATACTGCGTTTGTTAATGATAATTTCCAACAATTAAAAGATGAATATGAGAAAGTTTTAGAGATAGCTAAAGAATATCAAGAAAAATATGGCAAATAAAAAACTTTTAAAATTCTAAGAGATAAGTTATAATATATTTAGCAATTTTTAGGGAGGCAAAAATGAGTGCGACGGTTCGGTCATAATTATATAGTTGGAGACAAACCAACCTAACAAACTTGGTCAAGAGTTAGTA
>CANQIL010000044.1 GCA_947624045.1 uncultured Bacilli bacterium | reverse complement strand
AATCTAAAAGAGGTTATCACCATAAATATAATAAATAAAAATTTTAAATTCATAATATTATGAATTGTTTTGGAGTGGCTTAATTGTCACTCCTTTATTTTTTATATCGTTCTTTATAAAGAGAAAATTCCTTATAAACAAAAAACGTTGATATTTCAACGTAAAATACACAATGGTAGCGACGGAGGGAGTCGAACCCACGACCTTCCGGGTATGAACCGGGCGCTCTAGCCAACTGAGCTACATCGCCATCTCAAAATTGCATATTTATTATAGCAAACATTTTCCGTAAATTCAACACCATTTTTCATTTTTCTTTACAGAAGCTTATCTTTATAGTATAATATGTGAAAAAAAAGGAGGCACTATACTATGAAAAAAATATTTAAAGGACCTATCCATAGCTTAGCTATAAAATCAATAAACATAACAGAAAATAGCTTTGAGTTAAAAACTTCTTCAGTTACTCTAAAAAAAGATGCTTTATTTTATGAAACTATTTTTAATAAATTTATAAATTTTGATTATAATACAGTTCTAGCATCAAAAGAGGAAGCAAATGATTATCTTATACACACTGTAAATCATAATAAAGATAATCTAGATGACTTAAATCCCACTCATATAAGCATTCCCTATTTTAACGAAGATGAATTAACTTTACAAAAATCTATTAATAAAAAAGAATTTAAAGAACTTAAAAAACAGTATAGGAAAAATTAACCTTTACTGTTTTTTTATTCCTTTTCATTATCTAATGATAACAAATACTTAATATCATCTTCAGATAATTTAGAAATAATATTTTTATCTCTATCTTCATCTTCTATTAAAGCATCACTTAAAGCTTTTTTCTTATTTTGTAATTCTAATATTCTCTCTTCTATAGTACCTTTACAAATTAATTTTATAACTTCAACTGAATTTTTTTGTCCTATTCGATGAGCTCTATCTGTAGCTTGATTTTCAACTTGTGGATTCCACCACAAATCCAAATGAATAACAACATCTGCACTAGTTAAATTAAGTCCTGTACCTCCTGCTTTTAGCATAATCAAAAACACATTCGTATCATCACTATTAAATTTATCTACTAACAAAGCTCGCTTCTTAGCGGTAACTTCACCATTTAATACATAAGTAGAAATACCATTATTACTAAATTCTCTATTAACAATATCCAAGGCTGTTTTAAAACTTGTAAACAATAAAATCTTATGCCCATTTTCAATAACACCTTTAACTATTTCAACTAAGTTTTCTATCTTAGCACTACTACCTTTATAATTTTCATAAACGATTTTTGGGTCAATACATAACTGTCTTAATCTAGTTAAAAGTTGCAATATCTTAAAGCTAGAGTTTTGTACTTCGCCTAATTTAATTAACTCATCAATTTCTTTTTTCGTTTTTTCTAACTGCGCTACATACACCTTTTTCTGTTCACTATTTAAGTCGATATAAATATTATTTTCTATTTTATCAGGCAATTCTTTAACAACATCTTTTTTCTTTCTTCTTAAAATAAAGGGCTTTATTTGTAATTTTAAATTATCTAATCTCTTTAAATCATTATCGCCTACTTCTTTAATATTATATTTCTTTTGGAAATTCATAATATTTATAAGATAACCTGGCATAATAAAATCAAAAATACTCCATAACTCTAATACTGAGTTTTCTAAAGGTGTACCTGTTAAAGCTATTTTACAATCAGCATTTATACTCTTAACAACTTTAGTCATTTGAGCATGAATATTTTTTATATTCTGAGCTTCATCTACTGCTAATAAAGAGAAAGACATATCAGCATATATTTCTCTATCTTCTCTGAGTAAGCCATATGTTGTTATGTAGATATTTATATCATTTGTACTAGCTAATTCTTGTTTCCTAACATTTTTAGTATCTGCAAATACTTTATATTTTAATTCACTACCAAACTTATCAAATTCATTTTTCCAATTATATATTAAAGAAGTTGGGGCAACTATTAGTATCTTAGCATCTTTATTTTCTTTTATAATAAGTTTAATTAAATAAATTAACTGAATAGACTTACCAAGACCCATCTCATCAGCTAAAATACCTCCAAAACCACACTTATAAATATTATAAAGCCATTTAACTCCTACTAATTGATAATCTCTTAAAATATCCATTTCTTTTTTAGGAAAAGAAATATCTATATCTTTATAAGAATTAAATTTCTTAATTAACTCATCAAATAAATTATCTGTCTTAATAATATGATATTTATCTTTCTTAATACTATCTAAATAGATTGCTCTATATTTAGGAATAACCCCACTACCTTCAACTAAGTCTTTTTCTTTTAAATCCATATCATTAAGTAAATTATCAAGTTCTTCTAATTCAGAGTTATCTTCTAGATTTAAAAAATCCCCATTTTTCATACGATAATATTTTTTATTAGCTCTTAGGCTATCTAAGATATCACCTATCTCATTTTTATTAATATCACCTAAGTCAAAATCAAAATGCATAATATTATCTTTACCAATACTAAAACTTGAAGAAACTTTACTTTTCTTTATAACATTAGTTTTCTTCATCTTATCAGATGTAAAGACTTCATACTCTTTAGCTAATTCTTCTAAGTTTTCCTCAAAGAATTCTCCTATTTTATCCATATCTTCTAGATAAATTTTACTATTATCAACTAAAAAGCCCATTGTTAATAGTTTTTCGACTACTTTATCTTCATATTCTTTATCTCTAAGAATAGCTTCTTTAGAATCAAAATAATCAATTTCTCTATCTTTATACATAAATTTAGCATTACCTAATATTAAGTAATCTTCAAAATCAAAATAAAGGTGACATTCAGGCTTACTAACTATAGGTATTTTGTCAACTAAATCATCTGCTAAAACAATGTTATCTTTTACAATAGGTAAAATACCATTTAAAAATAGTTTCAAATTTTCCTCAGTAAAGATAAGTTCAACAATACCTTCATTTATCATTGATTCATAAATACTTCTTATTTTCTCAGGTAAAACGTATAATGTATCACCTTTAATTAAATATTTACATTCATAACCAATTAAATTAGCATCATCCATATCAAAAGATAAACGATATAACTCTCCATCTTTTTGTAGCTTTACACTAATAGGATTATCATACTCTATTTTGTTTATATCTCCAAATCCTGTAACTTTAAATGGCTTATTTTTTAATATTTTTAATAAAGATGCAAATCTTTTATTTGAAAGACGCATAAAATTAAAATTATTATTTAAAGATGCTTCTTTATAATCTTTTAAAAATTCAATTAACTCTTCATCTTCTCTAGAAAAGTAATACTCACCACTTTTATAAACAAAGTTTTTACCAAAAGCAAATTCACCATTTTCATCATAAGCTTCTAAAAAACGACTTAATTTATTATTTAAATTATATAATTTATCAAGACCCATTCTAAGTTTAAGTTCAATTTCTGTTTCTCGGTAATAAGCAAGGTCATGAAACTCTAATTCTACTTCTATATTAAGTTTCTTTTTTAGATGGATATTACTAATCTTTTTAGGTTCAACATAAAAATTATTAAGTATTTTCTTTGAAGCTCTTAATTCTTTTTGTTCTTGTGAAATATTAAATAACTCATCTTTATAATTTATTAAACAAGCAGCAACATGTTTACAAGTAGAATAGTTACGAAATTGTATACAGTTACATTTAGCTGCTTGTATTTCATTATTCTTCATCTTTATTTTTACATCATAGTAGTCATAATAATATTCTGAACGTACTTCAAAAGAATAAGTCTTAGCTCCTCCTCTTTCGGTATAACCTAAAGCTTTAACATAACCACTTGGATAATAATTTCCCTTAGCAAACTCATCCCTACCTACAAATTTTAATATCTTTAATTCTTCTTCATCCATAATAAGCACTTCCTGATTTATTATTATACAGTAATAGAAAAAATCGCGCAACTAAAAATACCTAGCTTAACTAGATATTATTATTTTTAAAGTATCTTCAGATGTTAATTTTTTATCATCAACAACTACTATTTTATAGACATCTTCTTGTTTCTTTATAGTTCCCAAAAAATTCTTTTCTAAGATTAAACCACTATTCGTAGTAGCTAGATTATCTGGTATTTGATTTTTATAAATTTCTATATCAATTTTTTTATCATTTACAACTTCTAAATCATAACTAAATTCTCTATCATTAATAATATCCTTACGATAATTAGTTACTTTAAGTATATATTTATTATTCTTAATTTCTGACAAATTTACAGTAAATTCATTTTTTGAATTTTCTTCTATTATTGGTACTACCAAATCCGCAACTATATTAGTAGGCTCATCTTTTTTCTTTATTGCTGTTAATATTAAGGAAACAACTAAAGCAATTAAACAGCCAAATATAATTAATAAAACTATATCTCCTAAAACTAGTTTTTTCTTATTAGTTTCTTCATCTATATCTATTATAAAACGTCTTTTCTTAGCCATACTTATCCTCCTACTTAATTAGTAATAAAAACTTACTATCTTCTAAACTATTAATTTTTCTCTTTACACTTTTATCTAAGCTACTTTCTAAGACAGCATCATCTACATTTTCTAATATTTCCGTAACATCACTATAAGTACTATTTTCATTAATAGCTAAATTAATTATATCATTTTTCTTAACTGTTAGTACAAGTCCAATTTTAGTACTTTTAGTTAGTTTTTCGTCTACTGTATTATAGTTTTCATTAAATTTAAATTCTAAATGGTTATTAGTATCATTTAAATAAAAGTTAAACTCTTTCTTTTTATTATTCTTTTCTATATCAATACTACCAATATTCTTATCTTTAGAATTATATATAGTAATATTTTTATTTTTAATATCTACATAAAAATCTACTTTATCATTATTTATAAAATATAAATTACCTTCCTCATAGGCCATCATACTTTCATTATTATTAGTTAAGTTAACAAGTTCTATTCTTTTAATTTTACTAAATACTCTATCAACATAAATATTTACAGTAATAACAGTATCTTTTAAAATATTAGAAAAATCATATTTACTCTTTTTAAAATCTTGGTTAAAACTTTCTATAATTAAAGAAGCCTTTTCATCATTTTTTAAGTCATTATAAATATTTTTAAGTATCTCTTCTAATACATCACTATTAAATTTAATACTTATTCTTTTAACTTTTAGTTTTTCTTTATTCAAACTAATTTCTTCATCATATTTAGAAAAGTAGTTATCTTTTAAATTATTTTTAAAAGAATTAGATATAAAGTTTTTTAAGTAAGTAAAATTATCTTGATATAGTTCTGTTTCAAAATAATTATTGGTTCCTTTATTAACATAATTATTAGTATAATTATCTATCTTATAATACAAAGTAGCATTTTCTACTAAGAGTTTAGAGTTAAGTTCTTCTCCGTTTAATTTTTCATTACTTTGTAAGAATAATTTTTTCTTACTTTTATTTTGCTTATAAGTATAATTAGCATTATATCCCTTAATTTCCTTAGTTATATCTTTCAATAGCTCATAATTAGCATTATTTCCTACATCTAAATCATTTAAAGTATTAGTTATATTAATATTAGAAGTATATTCAAAATCATTTTTAAGAGATTTTTCATTTTTCCATAAAAAGTCATTTATTTTATTAAAGATATTATCATAAACAGACAAAAAAATATCTTTAGAATTAGCTTTTTTATCTAAACTTACTCCTAAATATATAAAGCCTATTGCTAGTAAAAAAATAGCTATAATTATTAAAATTATTATTCTTTTTAAATTCTTCATACTTAACCTCGATATATTAATTATAGCATTTTCATAATTTATGTAAAGTTAAATTATTTTATAATTTAAAAATACTTAGGACTAATAAAAATTCCTAAGTAAAAATTTGAAAATAACAATACTTTTATGGAGTTAAAGTTAAGCGGCAAGAATGATCGACATGTGAACCGCCAGTGCTACCGTTAGTATAAAATACTCCTTCACCAAGATTAGTAGAGTATCTGCTACCACCACGAACAAGCCATGGACGACTACGATAGATAAAGGCATGACTATCACCGTACCATCCTGAAGTTTCTGATAAGGCCTGCCCGTAACATATGCTCCCATTACATGCCGATGCCGTTTTTGCTAATGACCAAGCATTTAAAGTTGGATCAGCACTTTTAAATTTATTATAATATTCAGCATTAGGCATCTCTCCACCTGCAATTTCTATTCCATTTTCATCTAATCCTTCAAAAGTTGATTCACCTCTTACGATTTCTCCGTTGTGTTCTTCTACTCCTTGTTCATCATATTCTAATACCCCCATTACATATTCATATGCTCCTCCACTCATATCATATATTCCATAAATTGTTCCTGTTGTTGAAGCACCCGGTCCTGCCTGACCTCTTCCTTCACCTAAATTTGTCATATTATTATATTCATACCAATTCGTTGATGAACTTTCTACACCTGGACTTCCTCCACTATGACCTGTTATATATCCACTATCATTATTTTTATATACTTCTTTATTTGATCCTGTATAGTCATCATTTCCATATTTCCCATATTTACTCTGTGATAAATACGCAACAGCTCCCCATTCATCATTTTTCATCATATGTAAATAACCTGTACTAACACTAAATCCAAAAGTATTAGCATTATGTAGTTGCATACTTCTTGACATATAGAAAAAACTACCTACTTTTTGAGTTTTTAATGAAACTATACTAGGCTTTATTGTTACATTACTTACGTTACAACTTACATTAGTACAATTTTTATCTAAACTTCCTGTTGTTTCAAACTTTCCTACCCATATGCCACTTTTCTTTTCTCCTCCAAAATCAAAAGCTTCATTGGTGCGCCAATTGGTTGGTGTATTTCCCGTATATTGGGCCGTTCCAGTTTCTATTACTTTTGAAATAAACTTGACATCTATTTCTCCTGGTAAAGCTGCTGTTGGATTTTCATTGCCAAAGCTAGCTTTTCCATAATAATTTGTTCCGTCTTCACTTTTGATTGTATAAGAATATCTTGGTATCCATACCCACATCGTATTTATATCACTCATTGAAATTTCTGTTCCGACTGATGCCTCATTTTTATAATATTCCCTTGTATGTTCTCCTTCTTCCACTACTGTAACAGCATTGGCCCATTTCTGATTAGAATAGTCATACCAATTATTATTTTCATTATTTACATCTGCTTTCTTCCAAGTACCCTCAATATCACTAGTTGCTTCATAATATACTGGTATCATATCTCCATTTAATTCTGGTGGATTTGGTATATTATCTAAGCTTGAACCATTTTGGTCTTCTGCTTCTTCTTTAGTTAAACTCTCAAAGATAAAACCCCTATCTAATCCTCCTATTGTTACTGGATTTTTAGGAATGCCTTCGGCACTATGATTAAATGTTACTCTTAAAGTTACTGTTACTTGATTATTTGTTTTTAATAGGTCTATAATTGAAAAATCTGTATCTCCTTTAATAGGTGTTGTTCCATAGTTTACTTCATAAATTACATTACTTTTTAATAATTTTTCATCACTTCTAGCTGTGCTTCCCTCACCTAAAAAAGTTAAGTTAGAACTTTTGCCTGTTACATCTACTAATTTAGCTGCAATGTTTCCATTATTTTTTACTGGTATACTAAAAGTACAAGCATCTCCTGGCTTAGTAAATTCTACACTCATTCCAGAAATACTAGTTCCCTCAATATTTCCTAAACCACATTCTGCCATTCCTACTTTAGTTATATCAATTTCATCTGTTAAAAATACTACATCCCATGTACTAGTTGGAACTTTAGCTGTACCTGTTATATTTAATCTAGTTGATAAAAGTGCATATCCAATTGATAAACCGAAGACTGCTACACAAAGACAAGCTATGATAATTAATTTTGTTTTTCTGCTATTCATAATTTTAAACACTCTTTTCCACAAATTATATTTTTACCTAACTATATCATACCCCCCCCCCATTGGGTGTTGTCAAGAACTTTTTAATTTTTTTCATTTGCACAATAATTTGGCGGGCATAAAAAAAAGAAGAATCTCTATTCCTCTTATCTTATCTACTCTTTAGGCGAAGCCCCTATCAGAGCTAAATTATAAGTAAAATCATACTTCTTTTGTACAGGACTATTTTCATACTTTATATATACTTTTAAGGTTACTTCCTCATTAGGTTTCAAAATATTTCCCTCAATATCACTATGTGTTATCTTAATAGGCGTATTATCAATACCCACATTTTCAACAAAAGAAACATTCTCACTCAAAGCCGTAACACTTGCATCAATATTACCTGTATTCTTAACAATTACAAAATAAGAAAGCTCATCATGAGGCGTATTCAAACTACACTTCATACTTACCTCTTTTAAATTACGACTAATACTACTAGTACAAACAGGAGCAACCACTCCTCCTTTAACAGCTGTTTCTTCATAAACTCTTTCAAAAGACAAATCAAAAAACGGCTTATTTATAGTACTTTCTTGTAACTTAGCGGACAAAAGAGAAAAGCCCACTGCCATACATATAACTGTAAAACATAAAATAGCAATAATTGAATTTCTTAACTTCAACATTTTCTTCATACTGCATACCCCATATTAATCTAACACTTTTATTATTTAAAACTTCGGACTCAGCTTAAGTACCATTTCCATACCATCACTAATAGCTGAGCCTTCCGCAACCGATTGCTCCGTTACATAGCCTACTCCATCTAATTTTACCTTAATATTTAAGCTTTCTAACAATTCCTTAGCTATCTTACTTGATAAGCCCACTACATTTGGAACACTAATGGTGCTATCATTAGTAATTAAATAAACTGTATCTTTATTAGTAATTACATCATCTTTCTTAGGAATTTGCTTGATAACTTTTTGACCATTTCCTAATATATTATAACTAATACCATTACTTTCTAATTTTGTTTTTACACTATCAACCTTTTTATTAATAAAACTTTCTACTTTATAATCTTTTATTTCTAAAGCAGTAGCATTGTTATCTTCATTACCTAAATACTTAGCTAAGTTACCTACTATTTCTTTTACGGCATTACTAATTGGAACTTGACTTCCACCAGTTGGTCTTTGTGCCGCAGCATAAATTATTACTTGCGGATTACTCTTAGGATAAATACCTGAAAATGAGGCAATAACTTCACCCTCACCTGGTAAATAACCACCACCATTTTCTCGAGCCATTTGGGCCGTTCCGGTTTTACCAACTAACTCCCGACTATCAATTCGAAAACGACTTCCTGTATTACCCAAGCCATAAACACAGTCTTCCATTAAAGAAAGCATCTTTTGAACAGTTTGTGTTGAAGCAACCCGCTCCATTTCTTCTTTGGTATTTTCTAAAACTGTCTTATTAGTTTCAGGGTCAACAATCTTTTTAACAATATAAGGCTTTAATAAAATACCGTCATTAGTAAGAGCCGTTAAAGCTTGGACCATTTGCATTGGTGTTATGGTAATACCTTGACCAAATCCAGCATTAAAAATTTCTGTTTCATATTTAAAATTAAGAGCCCCTGACTGTTCATTAGGTAATGTTATTCCTGTTTTACGTCCAAAACCTAAACGTCTAAAATACTGTCTTAACATCATACTATTCATATGTCTATTAATAATATTAATAACACCAACGTTACTACTCATAGCATAACCTTTGTCAAACGTAATAGTACCCCAACCACCACGGTCCCAGTCACCTATTACCGTACCGTCGCTTGTTGTAAAAGTACCTGATTCGTACGTTTCATCACCATTGTAAACGCCATTTTCCATAGCCGCCATATAAGTAAAAGTCTTCATTGTTGAACCTGGCTCATATGGTGATGATACGGCTAAGTCTAAATAATTAGTTATATTTCTAACGTTAGGGTCAAAAGACGGTGATGTTGTTGTCGCTAGGACGGCTCCTGTTTTTCCGTCTAATATAGTAATATGAAACCAATCCCAATCCCAATCAACATCGGCATTATTAATAGCTTGCTCCACAAAAAACTGAATATTACTATCAATTGTCAAATATATATCCTTACCAACAATTGCATCTTTTTGTAAAAACTTCGTATCTGCTATTCGATATCCTTTTAAATCTTTTTGATAAGTAAGTTGTCCATTCTCACCCTTTAAAAGCTTATCATAATATTTTTCAATACCCATTTCTCCAGTAGTTTCTTCAGTCTCTTCATTTTCTTTAGCATACCCCACGGCATAAGAAGCAAAGTCGCCTTTAGGATAATATCTTCTAAAACTTTCAACAAAGTCAAGCCCTGGCAAATTCAAATCTTCTATTTTTTGTTTTGTCAATTCATTTAGATTTTTTCCCTTAGTTCCAAACTCAGTTTGATAAACATTTTCTTTACTTAAATATCTTAGTATTTCATCTTTTTCCATTCCTAAGATAGGGGCCAACGCTTCCGCCGTCTTTTCTTTATCTACAACATGTTGAGGATTTTTTTCATTAGTTGTTCTTTTTTTATCTAAATAAGCAATTAATTTATAAGAAGATACGTTTTGTGCTAAAACATCTCCGTCACTAGAATAAATATTTCCTCTTTGTGCCGGAATTATCTCTGTCTTAGTAGTTCTTTTAGCCGCTAATTCTTGTAAATTAATACCATCTATTTCCGTTGATAAAGCTAACTGTAAAACTCTAATAATCATAATACCAAACAAAAAAAGAGAAGATAAAATAACTATTTTAGAATATTTTACATTATTTCTCTTTTTTCGTTTTTTCAAATTAACCACTTCCTAATTATCAGCTATTACAGTTTTAATATTACTATTATTATAACTTAAACCCTGTTCTTCAGCAACCTCTTGTATTTTTGTTAAGGAAGCTAATTCATCTATAGCCATAGTGATACTTTCATTTGTTTTTTGTTGCGTTTCAATAGCCTTTTTTTCTTTTTCTACCTCAAAATTTACTTTAGCTAAAGTTGCTTTAGAAAAAACAATTGATATAGGTGAAATTACTAATAAAAACAAAGCTACTAAATATAATAATTTTTCAAATTTAGACATCTTTAATCTTTTCTTTTTCTTTGACAATTTTATTCACCTCCTATTTTATTCTTTCTATTACTCTAAGCTTAGCACTTCTTGAGCGAGGATTTTCTTCTAATTCTTTATCACTTGGTACTATAGCTTTATTATAAACTAATTTAAAATCTTTTAAGTACTCTTGAGGAATCTCTGGTAAGCCTTTAACTTTACTATCTATTTCTGTTAATTCTTTAAAGTAATTTTTAACTATTCTATCTTCTAATGAATGAAAGGTAATTACAGCTAAGCGTCCATTTACATTAAGTAGTTTTGTTGCTTGTCTTAAGGCTTTTTCAAGTACATCTAGCTCATCATTTACTTCTATTCTAATAGCTTGAAAGATTTGTTTAGCCGGATGCTTATTAAGACGAAATTTAAGCGGTACAGCAGTTTTTATTATTTCTACTAATTCAAGTGTTGTTTCTATTTTTTTGGTAGCTCGATAAGCAACTATCTTACTAGCAATATTCCTTGCAAACTTCGCTTCACCGTAGTCTTCAAATATTCTTACTAACTCTTCTTTAGAATAATTATTGACAACATCATATGCCGATAATTTAGCTTCTTTATCCATACGCATATCTAAAAGACTATCTTCGTGATAAGAAAAACCTCTCTCGGCAGTATCTAGTTGTGGTGAAGATACACCTAAATCAAACATAATCGCATCTACTTTAAAAACATCTCTTTTAGCTAGTTCACTTTCTAAATTAACGAAATTACTTTTAATTATAGTGAAGTTAGTACCGATACTTTGTAAGCGACCGGTACTATGCCGAATTGCTTCACTATCTTGGTCAAAGGCGAACAAATACCCCTTTTTTATTCGTTCTAAGATGTTACTACTGTGTCCTCCATAGCCTAGCGTACAGTCAACTACAATACTATTTTCTTTTAAATTTAGGGAGGAAATAGATTCATTTAATAAAACGCTTATGTGTTTTTCCATTAGATATTCACACTTTCAAATAAATTTTCAGCTATGTCTGACATGTTATCTTTAGCCGAATTGAAAAACTTATCCCATTCTTCACTACTCCATATTTCTAAGCGGTCACCTGTGCCAATAACGACACAGTCTTTAGTGATATGTGCATATTCCGTTAGGGGTTGAGTAATATTAACGCGACCTTGTTTATCAAATTCTGCCATAGTAGCTCCTGATAGGAAAAAGCGAACAAAAGCCCTCGCATCTTTTTTTGTGAAAGGTAATGATTCCAATTTTTGAGTAATTTTTTCCCAATTTTCTTTTGGATAAGCAAAAAGACAATTTTCAATGCCCCGAGTAATAACAAACTCATCGCCAAGTTGTTCTCTAAACTTAGCTGGAATTATAAGTCTTTTCTTATCATCTATACTATGATGATATTCACCCATGAACATTAGGCATCCCCCACTTTTCACCACTATCAACCACTACTTACCTATATAATACAAAAATTTTACCAAAAAGTAAATATTAAAAAAATTTTTTCACTAATTTGACAACTCCTTTACACTAAATTATGTCTAGTTAGACATAAGAGTGTTTATGTCCAACTTTTAGTTATGTCTAACTTTAAAAAAGAAACCTTTAAAATAAAGAGTTTCTTTAAAAAAT
>CANQIL010000043.1 GCA_947624045.1 uncultured Bacilli bacterium | reverse complement strand
AAATAAATTTTGTTCAAGTTTCATGACTATGTGTGCCTTGAACGAAGTGAAAGGAATGTGTGGTTATAATGAAAATAATTTCAATTAATGCGGGAAGTAGTTCTTTGAAATTTACTTTATTTGAAATGGATAATGAAGAGGTAATAGCTTCGGGAGTATTTGAACGTATTGGTATTGAAGGTAGTAAATATACAATTAAATATAATGGGGAAAAGATAGAGCAAGAGCTTGAACTTAAAGACCATACAGATGCGGTTAATGTATTGTTAGAAAAGCTTATTGATTTGGGAATTATAAAATCATTAGATGAGATTAAGGGTGTGGGACATAGATTAGTTCATGGTAAAGATAAATATAGTAAGTCAGTTATAATTACTGATGAAGTTATTGAAGATTTAGAGAATTTTAGAGAGTTTGCTCCTTTACATAATCCAGCTAATGTATTAGGAATAAAAGCTTTTAGGGAAGCTTTAGGTGATGATGTAATGATGGTTGGGGTATTTGATACAGCTTTTCATCAGACTATGAGTAAAGAGGCTTATTTGTATCCAGTACCTTATAAGTGGTATGAAGATTATGGAGTACGTAAGTATGGTTTTCATGGAACAAGTCATCGTTTTATTACGTTAACTATGAAAGATATTTTGGGTAGAGAAGACTTTAAGTTAATTTCTTGTCATATTGGTAATGGTGGTTCTATTTGCGCTATTGATAATATGAAATGTGTGGATACATCAATGGGCTTTACTCCACTTGCGGGTATAATGATGGGAACTAGAAGTGGTGATATTGATGCTTCTATTATTCCTTATGTAATGGAAAAAGAGGGTAAAAATGCAAGTGAAGTAGTTGATGATTTAAATAAAGTTAGTGGCTTGTTAGGTTTAAGTGAATGTAGTAGTGATATGCGAGATATCTTAAGTAAAATAGATGAGCAAGATGAAAAGTGTGAGTTAGCTAAAAAGAAATATGTTCGTCGTGTTGTTGATTATATCGCTCAGTATTATGTGTTACTTGGTGGAGTTGATGCTATTTGTTTTACGGCCGGAGTTGGAGAAAATAGTGTACCTGTTAGAAAAGAAATTTGTGAAGCTTTAGCTTGTTTAGGTGTTAAAATAGATTTAGAGTTAAATGATAAACGAGGCGAATTTGTAAAGATTAGTACTGATGATTCAAAAATTTTGGTTTATGTAATTCCAACAGATGAAGAATTGATGATTGCTAGAGATACAATAAATTTACTTCAAAATAGATAGGAAATGTATAATGTATAATGAGATTTATGAGAAAATAAAAGAATATAATACTATAGTAGTTGCTAGACACGTAGGAGTAGACCCTGATGCATTGTGTGGACAGTTAGCTTTACGTGATTCGATTAAGTTGACTTTTCCAGAAAAGAAAGTTTTAGCGGTAGGCTCAGGTAGTGCTAAGTTTGCTCAAATTGGGAAGCTTGATAAAGTTGAAGAAGTTAACAATGCTTTATTAATAGTAGTTGATACACCAGATATTAAAAGAATTGATTCAGCTGAGTTAGACCAGTATGCTTATAAGATTAAGATAGACCATCACCCTTTTGTGGAAAAGTTTTGTGATATTGAGTTAATTGTTGATACAGCTTGTTCAGCTTGTGAAGTGTTGATGAGGCTAATTTTAGAAACAGATTTGAAATGTGATAGAGAAGTAGCTGAGAAGTTATATATGGGTTTAGTGTCTGATTCTAATAGATTTTTATTTAATAGTTGTACTAGTGAAACATTTAATTTAGTCGCAACTTATATAGAAAAGTATAATTTAGATTTAAGTAGTATGTATCAGAAGTTGTATTTGCGACCATTA
Organism: uncultured Bacilli bacterium; assembly: GCA_947624045.1. Taxonomy (GTDB): domain Bacteria; phylum Bacillota_I; class Bacilli_A; order RF39; family UBA660; genus CANRGD01. Next base: position 11,115 of record CANQIL010000043.1, on the reverse strand, counting down.
AATGAAGTACGCTTAGAGGGATTTATTGCGAGTAACATGACCGTTACGGAAAATGGACTTGCTTATATTCAAATTACCGATAAGATAATAAATGAGTTTGGTGTTGACAGTGCCGCTGCTGGTAACATGGTTAATAATTTTAACTTTATTAGTGAAGTTGTGGTGTGGTCTACGATTACAGAAGATGTTAAGAATAATCAGATTAGAGTTTCTATTAGGTCGCGTGGTCCGGAAATTAATCAAGTTGCCGAAAAATTTGGTGGCGGTGGCCACAAGTTTGCATCAGGTGTTAAACTTAGGACTTTTGACGAAGCTATGCAGTTGATGCGTGATTTAGATAAATTATTAAAAGAATATAACGAAAAGATTAAGGGAGAGGTAGTATGATAATTAAAGATGCAAATTTGGAAGTTATTGCTACGAGGAGGAGTCAGTATCCAGAAGCAGGCAAACCGGAATTTTTATTAGTAGGACGAAGCAATGTGGGAAAAAGTAGCTTTATAAACGCTATTTTAAGTAGAAAAAATTTAGCCCATACGTCATCTCGTCCTGGTAAGACTCAAACCTTAAACTTTTATAATATAAATAATGGTGAATTTTACTTGATAGATGTACCTGGCTATGGCTTTGCGGCTGTTGATAAAAAAACACAATCAAAGTTTGGGATGATGATTGAAGAATATTTAGAAAAAAGACATGAGTTGAAAAGAGTTTTTATGCTTGTCGATTTTCGAATGAAGCCTACGGAAGATGATTTACTTATGTATAACTTTTTAAAGTACTATAATATTCCGGTTACCGTTGTAGCTACCAAAGCTGATAAAGTAAGCGGTAGTAAAAAAGAAAAAAATTTGAAAGATATGTTAAATACACTTGATTTAGTTGTAGGAGATGACTTAGTAGTTTTTTCTAGTGTAACTAGATTAGGTGTTAAAGAAGTACTTAAAAAAATTGAAGACTTGGTTAGCTTGTAAACTCTCTTGAGTTTTTTTCATATATTATCTTGGGTGGGATAATGAACATTAAGTTAAATGCCAAAGATAGTTATAAGTTTTTTATAAATAAATATTTTTTTAAAGATATAAATGTAGATGAAAAAGAACAGATAGTTGATTTTGTAAAAGAAGTTGTTTTGAAAAAAAGAAAGATACTTAATTTACGAGGCTTTTATAAAGTAATAGTCTATGTAAATAAAAAAGTAGGTATTTTTATTGATATAACTAAGCTTGAAGATAGTAGTTACTTTAATAATTTAGATTTACGAGTAATTGTTAATAGTAATAGTGAAGTGTATTTTGAAACAGAAGATTATTTTTTAATAGAAAAAGCTAAAGAAAAATACTTTTATAATAATAAATTTTATGCCTTAATTGATGAAGAGTTTGATAATATACTAGAAAGAGTCGAATTTGGGAGATTCATTTATGGAGAAGAAGTTATTAATGTCTTGGCTAGTGGAGTTATTTTGTGATAAAATCTTTATAGAATAAAAAGTGGTGATAATTTTGAGTAAAAGAAAGAAATTTTTTTTAGTATTTATATTTATAGTTTTAGATATTTTTTTGTTAATAGGCTTTTTAGTAATTAGAGATAAGACATTAGAAAATACCCTTAGAAATGAAATTAATTCATTAAAAGAATTAGATATTACTAAAGATAGGTATAATACAGAAATTAAGACGAGAGGAAATTATGCTATAGTAGAAAAGACAATTAAGACATATTTAGATGATTATGCTGTTAATTTGCAAAGTGTACTTAGTATTTTAAATGATAAAGAACTTACCGAGTTGTTACTTTCTAAAAATTATACTGATGACTTGGAATTTAAAGAGGAATTTTTATTTATTGAAGAAACTAGAGAGAAATTTAATAAAAAGATAAATGAGTTGATAGAAGAGTGTGATAAAGAAAATATAAAAAATTATATTCGTAAGAAGATGGTTGATCCATATTATATAGCTTTGTATGAAGAGTTGATGCTTGATGAGAATGTAAGTAGAGAAATAATTGAGTCTAGAGAGTTGTTGTCTAAGACTAAAGATAGAGTTAATTTGATATTGGATACGAGTGAGGAAGTATTTAGTTTTTTGAAAAAACATAAAGAAGAATGGGTTGTGGAAGATGGAGAAGTTAAGTTTAAGACACAGGCTTTATTAAATGAATATAATGCTTATTTAGAAAAAGTTAAGTAAAACTAGCTTTTTTTTCTTTTTGGTGTTAAAATAGGGCTTGATTTTGGGGTGAGGAGCTTTTGAATATAGTAATTAGTTTAGTGGTTGGTGGAGTTATAATTTATATAGAGAGAAAAATAGAAAGTGGAATTGTTTTAAAAAAGGATTTAAAGCCTAAAAATATTAGAGAGATAAAGGTAACTACAGAACAACTTGAAAATATTAGAAATATTGAAAAGAAAGAAATAATTAATAAGACATTTGGTGAAGATATTTGGCATTTTTTAGAAGTAGCTAGGGATAATTTTTCAGAAGAAGAGCTGGGTAATTTATATAAAAATATAAGTAGTTTAAAAATAAAAAATCTGTTAGTTTGTAAACATAGAGGATATTATAATCCTATTAATAATGAAATAGCGCTTAAAAAAGATGAAGAGGATTCTTTGTATCATGAGTTATTTCATATGGCTAGTTTTAATGATAGAAGTGAATTTGTTGGAGGATTTTTTCAATATTTAGGGGACTCTTGTATTGGTAGAGGATTAAATGAGGGGTATACAGATCTTTTAGCGATGAGATATTTTCCTGATAGAGATTATGAATCTTCTTATAGTTTAGAAGTTAATATAGTAAAAGCCTTAGAAATGTTGATAGGAAAAAATATAATGACTAAGCTATATTTAACAGCTAATTTGAAAGAGCTTATTCATAATTTACAAAAGATTAATAGTAATGAGAGTATTATGCAATTTATTAGTGATGTAGATTTTATAAATAAATATAAGAAAAGTAAGATAGATAAAGAACTGATAGATTTAAAAGTAGAAGAAGTAGTTTATTTTTTGAAAAGTTGCGCAATTAATAAGCTTAGAAAAGATATGGAACTTGATTATAATTTAGAAGATATTACTCTTTGGACTTGGAAATTTACTCAAATACTTAGAGATATTAAAGAACGTAGAAGTGTTAAACAAAAGAAAAAAACTAAAATGATTAGTTAGTTCATTTTAGTTTTTTATATTACAATAGCAATCATATTATTTGAGCCTTTGTTAACTACTTTAGAAAGAGTAGTTTGTAGTTTAAAGCGAATATTATCAGGCATTAAATTTATTTTTGATTGGATACCTTCTTGAACAATAGAATCTAAGCTACGACCAAAGATTTCGCTTTTCCAAATATCATTAGGATTTTTTTCTTGGTCTTTCATTAAATGGTCAATTAATTCTTTGCTTTGAAGTTCACTACCTATGATAGGTTCAAAAGTAGATTCAACATCGACTCTAATCATGTGAATAGATGGAGCAACGGCTTTTAACTTAACACCATAACGAGGTCCTTGTTTAGTAATTTCAGGTTTATCTAATTTCATATCAGCAATTGATGGAGTCGCAACACCATAGCCTGTTTGCTTAACCATCTTAAGAGCATATTTAATTTGGTCATATTCTCTTTTTGCTACGCTAAATTCTTGGAATAATGATAATAAATCAGCTTTGTTTTTAACATCAACCTTTATAATATTAGTTAAAACCTTATCATAAAGATTAGCTGGCGCAGTTAAATTAACGGTAACTATACCAGTAGATGAATCAACTTCAGAAAGATAACATTTTTCAATTAGTTCATTTTCTAAGAAATGACTAGTAATTTTATCAATATCACGAAGTTTATCGATTTCAATAACACTTTCTTTAATTGATTCGATGTAGGATTTTTTAATTTCATTATCAGGGTTTAAAATAGCAATCCATTCTGGCATATTAATCTTTACTTCTAGAACAGGGAATTCAAAAAGAGCTTCTCTTAAGATATCATACATTTCTTTTTCATTCATACCCTCAACATTGATAGGAAGAACAGGTACATTGTGTTCGGCACGTAATGACTCAGCTAGTTTTTCGGTTTCAGGTAGGGTTGGGTGAGTAGTATTTAAAACTACTATGAAAGGCTTGCCAATATTTTTTAATTCATTAATAACTCTGTTTTCGGCTTCAAGATAGTCGTTTCTATCAAATTCACTGATAGAGCCATCAGAAGTCATAACGATACCAATAGTAGAGTGGTCTTTAATAACTTTTTCAGTACCAATTTCAGCAGCTTCTACAAAAGGTATTTCTTCATTATACCAAGGTGTTTTAACCATACGAGGACCATTTTCATCAGTGGCACCAATAGCATTATTTATCATATAACCGACACAGTCAATTAGACGAATATTACAAGTAAAATCATCAATCTTTATTTTAGCACTATTGTTAGGAACAAATTTTGGCTCAGTAGTCATAATAGTTTTACCAGCAGCACTTTGCGGTATTTCATCTAAGGCTCTTTTTCTTTCATACTCATCTTCAATATTAGGAACTATTAAAGTTTCTACCATACGTTTTATAAAAGTTGATTTACCAGACCTAACGGCACCGACTACACCTAGATAAATATCACCACCACTTCTTTTGGCGATGTTTTTAATAATTTCTATTTTTTCCATAAATCTTCTCCTTATACAGTAAAAATCTATGTATAAAAAAAGAAAAAAAGAACTAAATTGTTCTATTATGTTTACCATTTCATCATAACTTCAACTATTGTATTGACTTTTTCATAGATATTAAATATTTTAGCATATTTAATTAATAAATCAATATTCTTGTTTTTGCTATTCCAATAATAATTTAATATTCTATTTTGAAGTTCTAAATCAAATTTATTTTTACTTCTTAACATATCACATATACATCTTTCGGCATTATATATTTTAATAGGGTTACCACAGGGACTTATTGCATCAATAATACCTACTTTATAGTAGTTTTTAGAAACTCTGTGTATATTATAATTACCTCTAACTTTCTTGTCTCTAGGAACAGTAATATCTAATTCACTTGGAGTTCTATTAGTTAAATTTAAAATATGAAAAGCAGTATTATATGAAAATATTGCTAAGGGATATTTCTTCTGTAATATGTAATATTCATCTTTAAAAATATTAGTATCCATATATAACCCATGACTAACTTTTTCTACTATTTTTTTATTAATAAAATTTTGGATTGATGGTTTATTTATACCAAGCTTTAAAAAATCTGATGTAGTAATATATCCATCGTGGTTTTTTAAAAATTCTTTTACTTTTTCTTCTTTATTCATATTTATCACCCAATTACTTTTGTACCTACATTATATCATTTTGTGGAACAAAAGTAAATACATAAATTAATATTAAATTCAAACTGTCAAGGATTTCTTGACAGTTTGAAATGAGGAAGAAAAAATGTTAAAAAATACCAGTTACAGTAGTTTTGTTTAAGCTACTTGATGTACTTGCTATAAACGTAAATATTAAAAAAAGAAACTAAACAGAAATTGTTTTTCTACTTAGTATCTTTAGTTTTGGTAAACATTATTTTTGTCTAAATTTTTCTCTTTTTCTTTGTATTCTATATATTTTTTAATCATATAGTTTATTTCTCCATTAATACTTCTGTCTTCCTCAAAAGCAACTTCTTTTAGCTTTTTATATAGTTCTTCTGGGAGTCTTAATGTTAAATTCATTCGTATCACCTCACACTAAAATTATACTAATTTGGTATTGACATGATAGTGTTAAAATAGTATCATTTTAGTAGATATTATAATGATGTTAGTATATTTAAAGGATAAAGTTGATGCTAAAATGATTAATAAAATTAAAACTAACACATAATAAAATTGAACATATCAAAATATAAAAGGGTACCTTATGAAAGAAAAGTTGAATAAAATTGTAATAATATTAGTAGTGATAGTAGTGATTTTCAGGTATTGATTATTTTGTTTTAGAAAGGGGCAAAAAAATAAATGTGAAGTTATCTACAGACTACTAGAGGACTAAAGGATTGTTATGGAAGTACAGTAATAAAATGACTAGTGAAAACTCTCTTAATACATTATCTTAGTTGCAAATAATTGATTTATAAATATTATATGGTAGGTGATTTATATTATGAATGATAGAAAACAAAAATTAATTATAATAGGTGCTTTATGTCTAATTGTAACTTTATTGTCTATAGGTTATGCTGTTTTATCTGCTAACTTAAAGATTAATGGTACTGCAAGAGTATCTGGTGGAAAATGGAGTGTTGAATTTGTAGAAAAACAGTCTAAGGCAGTTTCAAAAGGTAAAGCTATATGTGATATTGGTAATATAGTACAAACTTCTATTACTGATTTGTCAGCTAAAGTAAAGGTGCCAGGTGATAGCTGTACTTTTACTATATTAGTAGAAAATACAGGAACTTTAGATGCAAATTTAGTTGATGTTACTAACAAGGGTTTATCTTTGTCATATACTGGTGATCAGGATGATATAGATATAATAAGAAATTACATTACTTATAATGTTAGATATGGTAATGCAGAAATAAATGATGAGACTGCTTTTGATAGTATTGATATTTTAGAGCCCGGCGAAAGAGAAACAATAACACTAAGAGTAGAATTTAAAGAAGAGGCAACCCAAATACCTAATAATGTTGTAACAGTTCAAGGACTCGATAGAACTTTTAATTTTGAGAATAAGGTAGGTTCAAGTAGTGAAACTTCACCAATGCCTGAGACAACGCCAATTTATCATGATACAAGTGGAGCTAATCAACCAGTCTTAAGTGATAATATGATACCAGTGGTATATGATGAAACTAGGAAACAATGGGTGAAGCAAGATTTAGATAAAAGTTATGATTATAGTAAGCAAATTTGGGCTAATGCTGTAACTGTAGTTGAAGATGGAACTCAGACTAGAAATTATTATAAAAAGGCAAAATCAGGAACAGTAATATCAATGAATGATATAAACACAATGTGGGTATGGATACCAAGATATTCATATACAATAAAAAGTGAAGATGGAAATAATTATTTTGGTAAAGCAAGTTCTGATAATGTAAGTCCATCTCAATCTTTACCAGGAGAAATAGATGTAAAGTTTATTCCATTAAGTGAAAAAGATGTTGATGGTTCAGCTCAATATATAGGAGAAGAAGCAAGTGGCTGGTTTACACCACCGGGATTTACCTTTGGAGACAAAGATTTATCAGGTGTATGGTTAGGTAAGTTTGAGACTAGTAATGTGGAAAAATGTATGTCAAAAGATTCAGATATAGATACAGGATGTGATGATCAAACGTTACTTGCACAAATTAAGCCAAATGTTGTGAATTGGAAAGGAATAAGAGTATCTACTATGGAACTGGTATCAATGCAATTAACTAAAGTTAACAATATTTATGGCTTTGATCAAAATTCATATGACAGTCATGTATCAAAAAATAGTGAATGGGTGCTTATGTCATATTTAACACAAAGTAAATATGGAAAGTATGGGAATACTTTGTATACTGGGGAAAACAAAGAAGTATATATGAATAATTACAATGGTTTTATAACTGGATGTTCTTCTGGAAAAGCAACTGCATCTACTTCAGATGTTTGCATGTATAGATATGATAATATGACTAAAAATGGGGATGGTACAGGTTATTCTGGAGCAGGAGCAAGTACAACCGGTAATATTTATGGAATTTATGATGTTAATGGAGGAAGTTGGGAAAATGTTATGGCAGTTTTAGCAAACCCAGATAGACATACTGGCCAGAACGAGGAAATAAATTCAGGCTATTCGGGAATATTAGAAAATGGTAACATGTTTCAAGGTCGAGAATGGCAAGACGATAAATATTATGATCTTTATTCTACGACATCTCTTGCAACTGCATGTACAATATATGGAAAAGCAGGAAGTCCATGCATTGGTCATGCTTTTGGTGAAGTAGAAAGATGGTATGGAGATTGGGGAGCAGCAGTTCATCCTATGTTTATAGTTCGTGGTGCTGCTCATGATGATGGACTTGGTGCCGGTACTTTTTGTAGTTCAGGTGGCTATGGTAGTTCTTTGCTTTCTACTTTCCGCATCGTTCTAACTCCTAACAATTAACTTATAATAAAAATCTACCGGCTAAGCCGGTAGATTTTCTCCCAAGCCTTTAAGGCTGTCTGCAACTGCACGCTTTCAGCGCTCCGTGGTTTGTCATTTGCATATTAATGCTTGCTTCCCGTAAACGGGTCTATTTTCTCTAATGTTAGCTGTTCTGCCATATGGTCTTCTCTTAATTGCTTATTTATATATTCTTTTATTTTTTGTTCATTTTTTCCTACTGTATCTACATAATACCCTCTGCACCAAAATTCTCTATTTCTATATTTGAATTTCATTTTTCCCCATTTTTCATATATCATTAGACTACTCTTTCCTTTCAAAAAAAACATAAAACTTGATACACTTATTTTTGGTGGTATTTCTATCAACATATGTATATGGTCTGGACATACTTCTGCATTTACTATATTTACCCCTTTCCATTGCATAATTCCCTTAGTATTTGTCCTATCTCTAGTCTATTTTCACTATAGAATACCCTTCTTCTGTATTTTGGTGCGAATACTATGATATTTGCAATTCCATGTTGTATGTGATAAAGTATGATTGTCATCCATTGGTTTGACCTCCTTTTGCTTTTTTATTACTGACAGACCAAATTCAGTATAGCAAAAGGAGCTTTTATTTTAAAGACTCATCGCTAAAGCTCCACCGAACTCCCAGACTATCTGGGAGTTTTCTCCACACAAAAAAGAATTGGCTAAACGTCAAGTTTTTCTATTAAATATTATAAAAAAATTTTCTTATGCTAATATTATTAGAGAAAAAGTGCACGTGAAGCAGTGATTTTGTTTTGTTATTTTTTTCTATTATTTATATTTTTGAGGCAATTATTATAAAAAGAAAAGAACTAAATTGTTCTTTAAAACATTTTGTCAATATCTTTAGGAACTTTATCATTAATAATAGTATTAATGATTTTGTCTTCCTTTTCCTTTGAAACTTCCTTGCCTGTCATAGAAGAAATATCTTTTATTACTTCACGTAGAGTATTTTCATCTTTCATATTAGAATCTTGTAATTTCTTGGCTAAATTCATAATAGTCTTTTTATCAATATTAGTTTTCTTTTCAATTCTATTAAAGAGATTATCAGTAAACATAAATGCCTCCTAAAACATTATATGTTGATTATAGAATTTGTTTAAAACTATTTTTTAGATAAATTATTACATTTCTTATTAAACTCATCAAGAGTAATTAAACCTTGGTCAAGGCGTTCTTGAAGCATAGCCATTGATTTATCACGCATATCATTTTTACTAGTAGGATTGGAATATTTGATATTTTTTAAATCTTCTGAGAAAATATTTTTTTTATTTAGATTAGAGTTTTCTTTAAGACGATTAAAATTTTTTTGGAAAGTAGCATTTTCTTTTAATGAATTATTATAAGCATCATTATTATTTTTACTAATTATCATAACTATCCTCATTTCTATTTTTAAATTGTAAAACGATAGGAGTACCTGTAAAATCAAAACTTTCTCTTATTTTATTTTCTAAGTAACGTTCATAAGAAAAATGAACTAAGCCTTTTGAATTAACACGAAAAGTAAATTTAGGTGGCTTTATACCTGTTTGGGATGTGAAATATATTTTTAATCTTTTACCTTTATAAGATGGTGGTTGATTTAGAAGAGTAGCGTCCATTATTACTTCATTTAGAAGACTAGTTTTTATTTCCTTTTTTATGTTTTCAGCTACTTTTAAAACTTCAGGCATAAGAGTATGAATTCTTTTTTTAGTTAAAGCTGATAAGAAAACAATTGGAGCGTACGTTGCGAATTGAAATTCCGCGCGCATTAATTTTTCAAATTCTTGAATAGAAGTATCCTTAACGGTATCCCACTTATTAATAACAAAAATTAAGCCTTTTCCTTTTTCAATAGCATAGCCTGCTATATGTTTATCATGCTCTTTGATTCCTTCTTCAGCATTTATGACTACTAAGCATATATCACTTCTATCAATAGCTTTTAGAGACCTAAGTAAACTATATTTTTCAACAGACTCAAATATTTTACCCTTTTTACGCATACCGGCTGTATCAATTAAAACATATTCTTCATTATTATACTTTAAAATAGAATCAATAGAATCTCTAGTAGTACCAGCTATATTAGATACAACAACACGTTCTTCATTTAAAAGAGCATTCATTAGGCTACTTTTACCAACGTTAGGTCTACCAATAATAGAAAATTTTAATCTATCATCAACTTTTTCTTCTTTTTCAGGAAAAGTCATTGTTAAAGTATCCATAAGTTCAACGTAACCAATATTATGAATACTACTTATTGGTATATAAGTATCAAAACCTAGCTCATAAAAATCATATAGATTATCTTTAGCAGACTTAACATCCATCTTATTAATCGCAACAATTACCTTTTTTTGCGACTTTCTTAAAATATCTCTTACGATTAAATCACTACCAGTTAAGCCCTCATTACCATCAACAATAAAGATAACTACATCGGCTTCATTAATAGCTATTTCAGCTTGAATTTTTATTTCTTCGTTAAAATCTTTTTTAGTAGTATCAATACCACCAGTGTCAATTAAAAAGAATTTCTTTCTATTATAAGTTGCTTCTTGATAAATTCTATCTCTAGTTATACCAGGAGTATCTTCAATAATAGATATCTTTTTGCCAACTATCTTATTAAAAAGAGTACTTTTTCCAACATTAGGTCTTCCTACTAAAGCAACAGTTGGTAGAGCCATATTATCCCCTCCAATAGCTTTATTATAGCATACGTTTGTTAGCTTTTTAAAGTAAAAAGTGTCTAGTTAAAAATAAAATTTTTGTGAAAATGGCGCACTTATTACTATAGTGTGGTATAATCATAATTGAGGTAGGTGTCTATATGAAAGAAAAAAATCCCGAGTTTCGCACTTGTTGAAGTAAAAAATCACCATTTAGCCCAATATTTGTAAGGCTTTATAGTGATTTTTAC
>CANQIL010000042.1 GCA_947624045.1 uncultured Bacilli bacterium | reverse complement strand
TTAACATAGTAGTTTACTCTGTTAGTGTTCGTAAACATTATACCACTTAAGTTGGTATATCCGCCATCATAAATACTAAATTTCTTGTCATTGAGTGTCAAATCTGTCGAATAAGTTAACTCTTTATAATCTCCATAAGACTTAATGATATTGAAAGAATTAATATTTTTAACAACTTGCTCTTTTGACATATCTGAAAAATCATAATGAACATCATAATCATATATAAGTAAATCTTCATTGTAATTAAGCTCATAATATCTTTCTGAGTAGATATTTCTATCTTTATCTATTTCCTCATATTTATCAGGAATTTTTATTGTAATTTTATCAATTTTATCATAACTATAATCAGAATATCTTTGTAATCTACCTATTAAATTATTTTCTTCTTTCTCAATTTTTATAAAGCTAGAGTAATTTTCGGAAGATTTAACTTTAATCATATTAATCATATTTTCAGTAATTGGAGCACCAACAGAGTTGATTTTAACAACAAAAATATGATTGTTATTTAAAGCATAGATAAGTTCAATATTTTCATTATACTCTTTTTTATTTTTTAAAGTATCATCTTCAAAAACAGTTCCATTATTATAGTAATAACTATTTTTGTAAATATAACTGTCATAGTCACTTTTTAAAGACGAAACAGCTTCCTCATAATTGGAATAGTTTTTATCTTTTTTATAAGCTTCATAACTTTTAAATACACTTCCGCTTTCTTCTTTATCAAGATAATTATATATATTTCTATTAAGAATAGATGTGTTTAAATATATGTGTGAAGTAATGTTTTTATCATCTTTAAAATCAAAAACAAAATTTCCATGTTGTGAATCTAGAGAATGTGCCTTAAAATTAGATGGAAGTAAATATTTTACATAGTAATTACTACTTGCTATTTCATATAGATTGGTATTCTTTAATGATTTATCTAAATTTTTGTTCTGCTCATAATTTATATCTACTTTTTTCAATTTTATATTACTTTTAATATCAAACGTTTTGTCTTTTATATCTAAATTATAAATTATATTTTCCACACTATCTAGTAGTATATCAAAATAATTATTCTTGGCTTCATAACTTATAAAAACAAGTTTGTCACTTTTTTTATAAGTGTTTATCATTACTTGTTCTTTATCATTTTCATAAAGAATTTTATAACCAGCAAATTCATCTTTAGTTATCTTTTCAGAGTTATTAAATAGTAATTTATAATTTTTATTTTGTTTTTGAATACTATATAATATTTCATCAATCAAATCATCTATTGATAAATAACTAGCTTCATTCTTTAAAGTAATAATATCTATAGTTATTTTACTACCACTATGGTGTTTAAAAACAATATTATTTTTACTTTTTTCTTTGATTTTCCAAGTACTATCATAATTTAGAGCATAGGTATCATTATCTAGCTTTTTTATATATATTTTAGAAGAACTAAAAATATAAACTATTAATAATAAAAGTGGAATTATCATTATGAGAATTTTATATTTTTTTAATTTTTCTTTCATAATTTCACCATCACTATTATCAAATAATCAAACTCATCCATTATAACTATTTGATATTTTTTATTTTTATATATAGTTTTAGTAGTATTATCTGTTACTTTTTTATAACCATCTTTTTCCAATTGTTCTTTAAATTCTAATGCTAAATTCATACTACTAATATACTTTGAAATATCATTTTTATATCTTAAACTAACTATGTCATCTTTATAACTAGCTTTTATCAAATTAAGTTTTATTGTCTTAGTTATATTACCAATTTTAGAATATTTTTTCCATTTACTTTTAGGAATACTATTAATAATACTTTCATCACTATATTTAGTATAATAAAACTTTTCTTTTAAAGATTCAAAAGAAATACTATCTATTTTATCAAAATCAAAATTTGTGAATTTATTTTGAATTTCTTTTAAAACATTAGAATTAATTGCTAAGGAGATACTAGAGTCTGTTGATTTAGAGGTATTAATTCCAATAACTTCACCATTTTGATTTAATAGTGGACTTCCTTCGTCTTTATTAAGAAGCGGTATTGATGTTTGGATATAATCATCATTAGATATAATAATGCCTGTTTGTATAGATGCTCCTGTTCCGGATTTACTACTAATAGTAATAGCGGCATCTTCAACATTAACATCTGCAAAGTTTCCTAATTTAACAAAAGAATTATTGGTACTTTTTACTTTTATAAGAGCAATATCAGTAAGTGGATTAGCCGTAACGATACCAGTAATTTCAATACTATTTAAGTTACTGTCCTTAGCAGTTATATATTGGGCTTCTATTAAAGACTTTTCAATAAAATCCCATGTTGTAACTACTAAACCTTCATTTATGAAAAAACCATTGGCAGAAGATACTAAGGTGTTGTTGTAGTAGCTATTAAAATAAACAAGATTATTAATATTTTGATTGTATATATTATTTAATTCTGCTTGCGAAATTTTTTCTAATTTTTCAAAACTATATATAGTACTTAAGTCTGACTTATAAGATGGAGCAATAGCAAATGTTCCTTTTTCTTCAGATGATTCCATTTCTCTAAAATAATTTTCTGCTTCAGTAGTTGTTTCACCATATAAATAATATAATTTCCATTCATCTTTTAATTTTTTGTAATAGTAATGCCAAATATAATTTGTTTCAATATAATTGTACTTCATTGGGTTATTTTTATCTTGCTCTTTTATTTTTACATTTGGTAGATAGATAGAACTAATAATTATGTCATTATTAAAAGTTATTCTAATATTTCCATAAGAGTTATAAATAATTCCCGATTCATTTGCCTTATTGAATATTTGAGGAATAGCAAGTCCTGATATTAAGTCATCGGAATATTCTTGACTACTAGTATCTATTCCATTAGGATTATTTTCGTCTACTGGTACTTTGGGTATTTCTGGGTTATAGCGTAAATTATACCAATCTTTACGTCTTTTATAATAATCCTCGCTTGATTCATTTTCATTATTAAATCCACCAAGTAATAAATAAGTTGTTTTTTTAGTAAGTGTTTTTATTTCTTCTTCCAATTCTTGATTATTACTAGAAGTTGATGATGTTAATTTATAATCTTTATTAAAATTATTGATAACACTATTCTTTTTACTATTTTCTGTAAAAGTTAAATCTTTAGTATTGAAAGAGAAATTGTTAGATATAGCGTATACTGTTATTGTTCCTAGAGAAAAAACACTTATTATGAAAATTATTATTTTCTTCTGCATTGTAAACCACCTATCCCTCTAATTTTTCTTTTAATACTTCAACAATATATTTACTTGCGTTGCTTGCTTTATTTCCGTTAAGATAGACATCGTGGAATGATTCAGCAATAGTTTCATCGTAAATATAGTCACCACTATTATCTTTAGCTAGTGCATAATTAGATATTGTGCCTCGCCATTCATCTAAGCTCATGTAATTATTGTTATCTTTTTTATAATTTTCATAAGCTTCTTTTATCATTGCTAATGAGTAATCACCTTTACCAAAATCGCTATATACTTTATAAAATAAATTTAAATTACTGTCATCGATTAGTAATATTGATGATAATTTATAGTGTTTCATCATTGCTAAAAACGATAAATAGTGGCCTAGTTCATGGGCTACTGGTGAGTAAATTGTAGAATTTTTGGGGAAATGACCTGAATTGGAGCCGTCTGTTACTGATGCTGCTAGTTTTTCCTTATTCAAAAAATATGAAGTATTTAATAACATTTGCGTTTTTATAACCCAAGGATAAGTAGTTTCTGAATCAGAAGTAGCAAAATTAAAAACAGGCATAAAGGCAGCAATGTAGTTATCTGCCATGGAAACATTTACAAGAGTTAAATTTGTAAAATAACCTTTTACACTTGGATAGTCTTTATAAATCTTTTTAAAGACATTACCTAATTCTTTAGCAAAGTCAGCATCCATTTCACAGAGATTTATTGCTGTTATGTTGTAATCCTTAATCATTTGCTCTTCTATTTGCTTTATTTGAGATGGGCAGTTATCTTTTTGCGATACTGAATCTTTTTGTATTAACTTTATGGCATCTTTTTTATTTTTGATTTTGACGCCAGAATATGTGTTATCATAAACAATAATAGTTTTGTATTTTCCTTTTGGCGTTTCATTTGTTGACTGAACTATTTCATTATTTGTTTTTTCCTCATTTAAATTAAAATAATAATTTTTATTCTTGTTAACTCCTATAATGATTAAGTTGATAGCTATAATAAACATTCCTAATAGGATAAAGGATTTCTTGTTACTGATAATTTTTTTATTTAAATTATAAATTAAACTCTTTATAAACTCTAAATTGGTGGCTTTTTTGTCTTTGGCATCTTCAACAGTTATTTGATTACCACATTTGTTACAAAATTTTGAGTTAGGCTCTAGTTTGTTTCCACATTTATTGCAATACATATATAAACCTCCTCGTATAATTTACTAGAAAATTCTTTTTAATAAAACAAATACTAACAATAATATGCTTATAAAATTTAAAGCATTGTAACTTAGATTTTATTTCTAACTGCAAAAGCTTAAAAGATAAAGTTATAACTGTACTAATGGGCCTTATTAAATCTATCTTTTAACAAAAGTATTACTGAAAATAAAATACTTATTATATAGAAAGGCTCATATATATAGTTATAGTCAGTAGTAGCTTTTATAGAAGAAAATTCTCTATCACTAATTGCAAAAAAATATGTGTTAATAATTATGGCTAGACTAGTAATAAGAAATAATAGATAGTCAATAATGGTTTTGTTTTTCTTCTTTGCTAGTTTTATTCCAGTCCAAACAAAGATAAATATTTGTAATGGAATAAAAGGAAAAAAAAGGGTCAAAATAATGCTTCCAAAACCAGAGCCATCTTTTATATACAAATTATAAAGTGCAAATAATAAAACAGCTCCCATTATAACCAATATTAAATACTTAGTTATTTGTATTTTTTTTTCATTTACATTTACATTCATATAATTTGTACTCCATTCTATATTAAAAATTATGTAATCAAATTATTCTTTAAATAAAATACCCTATTAATAGCATAATTCTTTCTTTAAATATTTTCAATTTCATTTTAAAAAAATTATAATTTATATTTTTAAATTTACAAATATTTACAAATTATAAAAAGCTTAGTACTTTTACATGAGTATAACTGTATTTAGCATATCTAGTCCTTGTATGAAGAAGATGAACTTGATAAATAGAAAAAAATTTGTTAAATTTAATTAAAAGTAAGTTAACTTTTTCTATTATTCAAATTTAAGGAGTCAAAAATTATGAAAAAACTAAATATATTAAAAGTGTCAATAATAATTTCTTTTTCTTTATATATGTTACTGTTAATTTGGATAATTGTGTTTAAATTTAGAGTGGATATTTCAAGTTTAAAATATATTCGTTCTATTAATTTAGTGCCTTTTAAAAGTAATGGCTATGTTAATGGAATGAGAGAAACTTTTATAAATATAGTACTATTTATTCCTTTTGGAATGTATTTGAAGTATCTTTTTAGAAATAGAAAATTTTTAAATTTATGGATTATCATATTAACATCTTTTTGCTTTGAAGTTTTTCAATATATTTTGCATATTGGCGTTTCTGATATAACAGATATTATTATGAATACGTTAGGTGGCTTTGTTGGTATAATTTTAGTTTATTTTACTTTCTTAGTTAGTAAGAAGAAAAATATAGAATATCTTAATAAAATAGTTGAGAATGTTTTGATATTTATTCCGCTAATTGTGTTTATTACTCTATTTTTGATGTAGTAATTTTTTTAAAAAATTACCATATTTCGACAAAGTTCTTCTATTTAATAGATTATTATTTTTTTAGTAATTTACTCTTAGCGAATATGAGTATATAATATATATAAAGAAGTAGAGAGGTATTCATAATGAAAAATAATAAAGTAATTATTATATTGTTAGCTGCATTATTATCAATTTCTATTATAACGGCTTGCTATTTCATTGCAGATGCTAGAAGAAAACAAAATATGAAAACTAGAAAAGAAGAGATGCACAGTTTGTATTTTAAAATTAGTCCAATAGTGAAGCTAAATTTTAATGAAAGATATTATGTTTGTAAAAATAAAAATGATAAGAATTGTGATAAGCATTATTATAGAGTGACTAGTTTTGATTTAATTAATGATGAGGCTAAAAAGGTTTATAAAGATTTAGACTTTAAGGATAAAGATTTGTATCAAGTTATACTTACGTTATGTGATACGGCTTTTAACAATAAAATTGATGTTAAAAAGATAGAGTTGTTTACAGATAGTGATACTTTGACTGATAGTAATATTGCTAGTTATTTAAAAAATAATTCTAAAAATAAAATTACTTATATGTTACATGTAAATTATCAAAAACATATTATTGAAGAGCAAGTTTTGAAAGAGGAAAAGCAAGAAAATGAAGTAGAACAAGAAAAAACAACTTATTTAGTTACTTTCGATAGTTATGGAGGTAGTCCAGTTAATTCACAAACTATTGAAGCAGGACAAAAAGCTGTTAAACCAGTTAATCCAACAAGAACAGGATACACTTTTATTGAATGGCGATTAAATGGAAAAGCTTATAATTTTAATAGTGAAATAACACAAGATATTACGTTAGAAGCACAATGGCAGAAAAATAAGACTTCTAATAATGTAGATAGAAATCCAGGTAATCAGGAGCAAGAAGTTATTAAACCTGAAGAGAGTCCTGAAGCTTCTCAACAACCTGAAGCTAGTGAAGAGCCACCTGCCCAGCCAACT
Source organism: uncultured Bacilli bacterium (assembly GCA_947624045.1). GTDB lineage: Bacteria > Bacillota_I > Bacilli_A > RF39 > UBA660 > CANRGD01. The sequence goes on along the minus strand of CANQIL010000042.1, from coordinate 6,210 downwards.
AATCCAGAGCCAACTACTCCAACTCCTAGTGAGACACCAAGTGCTCCTGAAGAAACAACTAGTCCGGAAAATTCGGAGGGAACAACTTAAAATTTTATAATAATTAGTATTAGGTAGGTAGATGTTTTATGTTAAGAATAGGTTTAATTTTTCCAATGATAGAGGAAATAGATGCTTTTAAGCAATATATAAAAATTGAAAATGAAGTAGATGTTTATGACTTAAAGTTTTATGAAGGAGTTTGTAATAACGTAGAGTGTGTAATGGTACAGTGCGGTGTTGGTAAGGTTAATGCTGCTAGAAGTACACAGATACTTATTGATAAAATGAATGTAGACTATGTATTCAATGTCGGTGTTGCGGGAGGAGTGGATAGTTGCTTAAAAGTTGGTGATGTCGTTATTGGAGAAAAACTAGTGCAGCATGATTTTGATATAACGCCGTTTAATCATGAAAAAGGGTTTATTCCAGATGTTGGTGTTTATGTTGAGTCAGATAAGTTTTTACAAAGTGTAGCTGAAAAGGTATTAAAAAAGATACCACATATAAATATTCATAAAGGTGTTATTGCAACAGGTGATATCTTTTGTACTGATGAGAAAATGTGTGAAAAAATAAGTAAGAAATTTAAGGCTTTGTGTGTGGAAATGGAAGGAGCTAGTATTGCACAAGTGTGCTTTTTGAGTCATGTTCCTTTCTTAATATTAAGAAGTATATCTGATGTTTCAAATAGTGATAACGTGGTTACTTATGAAGAATTTTTAGAAAGTAGTTGTAAAATCATTGCAGAAGCACTTAATAATATATTAAGCGAGTTAGGCAAGACAAATGGAGGAAGTAATGAAAGAAGTATTAAAAAATAAAGATATTTTATATCGAGTTCAAGAAAATTGGCCTATAGAGGGAGTTAATTTTATTGATTTATCCCCTACTCTTATGAATGGGGAAAGTTTTAGGAGAGTTGCTTGTTCATTGATGGAGAAAATTAAAGAAAAAAGTAAACGGGTTGATTATATCGTGTCACCTGATGCGCGAGGATTTATCTGGGGAAGTTATGTAGCTGCTTTAATGGAAAAGCCTTTGATTACAATTCGTAAGCATGGTAAACTTCCTGATAGTAGTGTTATGGCTTCGACAAAAGATACAACAGAATATTCTGATATAGAGTTAGATTTGCCTATCGTTGATTTAGATGGAAAAGTTTGTGTATTTATTGATGATGTTTATGCTACAGGCGGAACTTATAAGGCTTGTAAAAAACTGGTAGAAGAAAATAATGGCTTTCTTGATGGAGCCTATGTTGTTCTTAATGTTTTACTAACAAATGATGAAGTTAATTGTTTAATGACTAGTGATGAAATTGTGTTAGATAAAGTAAGTTGTTAAAAGTTTAAGTGAAGTGTTCATTATGAATATAGAGGAAGAAATATTTAAAAAATGTATATTTGACTTTGCTAAATTAAAAGATTATGGCTTTAAGAAAATAGATGAAGTGTTCATTTTAAAAAAAGATTTTTTAGATAACTTTGTTGTCGCAGTTGAAATTTCTTTTGAAGGATGCGTTAAGGGTAGAATAATTGATAAAGACTTTAATGAAGAATATTTTAATTATAGGATGGCAACGCAAACTGGTGAATACGTAAGGAAAATTCGTGAAAAATATAAGATATTATTAAAAGATATTAGAGATAAATGTACTATTAAAAATGATTTTATTGGTGGACAAGCTAATAGAATAAGTGAGGCTATTTATGAAAAATATGGAGATAAGCCGGAATTTTTATGGGATAAATCGCCAGATTTTGGGGTATTTCGAAATTCTATAAATAATAAGTGGTATGGTTTAATAATGAATATTAGAAAAGATAAGCTAGATGAGGGATTAGACTATGTAGAAATTATTAATGCTAAACTAAATAATGAACTTATTAAGAAGTTATTAAAAAGAAAAGGTTTTTATAAGGCCTATCATATGAATAAAGAAAATTGGATAAGTATTTTATTAGATGATAGTGTAAGTGATGAAGAAATAATGTGTTATATTGATGAAAGTCATAGTTATACTTAGATTTAGTTTTTGGATTGAAAGGTAATCAGTAGAAATACTTAGTGCCTTTTTTATTAATTTTAAAATTTGATTAGTTGGGGATTTTTTAGTATAATACAAGCAATTTTTACAGGAAGTGAACTTTTATGGATTTTGATACTTTACGTTTAGAAGTGAAAAAATGTTGTTTTTGTAAAGAGAAATTTGGCTTTGAGCCCCATCCCGTTTTTTGGGGAGAAGAAAACTCTAAGATTGTACAAATAAGTCAAGCTCCTTCTAGTACTGTTCATGAAGTATTAAAGCCTTTTTCTGATGCTAGTGGAAAAATATTAAGAGATTGGTTGGAAGTTACAGATGAAGAGTTTTATGATACTAAAAATTTCTTTATAGGAGCTATGGCGCATTGTTATCCAGGGAAAAGTAAAAATGGTAACGATAAAAATCCACCTAAATGTTGTTTTGACAGGTGGCTTAAAAAAGAAATTGAAATGGTTCATAATAAAATTTATGTAATCGTTGGAGCTAAGGCAGCTAAAGCTTTTTTTGGGGATAGTCCGTTTGAAGAACTAGTTTTTAATAATCAAGAATTATTTGGAAAATTAGCTATTATCTTACCTCACCCTTCACCTTTAAATAGAAGATGGTTGAAGAAGCATCCTTTATTTTTAGAAAGCAGGATAAAAGAAGTAAGAAAAATTATAAGAGACTGTATTGAGAGTTAAATTTTTATACTTGGAGGTTTTGTTATGGAGTTATTAAAAAGATGTGAATTGTGTCCTAGGAAATGTGGAATAAATCGATATGATAAACGTGGTTATTGTCAAGCTTCTAATAAGGTAAAGGTTGCTTATTATAGTTTACATATGTGGGAAGAACCGGTAATTTCTGGTAATAGAGGTAGTGGGACAATTTTCTTTTCACATTGTAATTTGAAATGTGTTTATTGTCAAAATAAAAAAATTAGTATAGATGGTTATGGTAAAGATATAAGTAATAAAAGGCTTGGGGAAATAATGCTTGAGCTTCAGAGAAAAAAAGCTCATAATATAAATCTTGTTACTCCGACACATTATGTTCCGGAAATTGCGACAGTACTTAGAAAAATAAAAGATAAGGAACTTAAAATACCAGTTGTTTATAATACTAGTAGTTATGAAAATATTGGTACGTTAATGATGATGAGAGGCTTAGTAGATATTTATTTAGCCGATTTGAAGTATTTTGATGATGACTTAGCTTGGAAGTACTCTGATTGTAGGAATTATTTTGAAGTGGCGACTATGGCAATTGATGAAATGTATCGTCAAGTGGGAAAGTTTGTGTTAAACCGAGGAATTATGCAGAAGGGGCTAATCATTAGGGTTTTAATTTTGCCTGGTCATAGTGATGATGCTATTAAGATAATTGAGTATGTTTATAAAACTTATGGTGATGATGTGATAATTAGTATTATGAATCAGTATACGCCTATTAATGAGATAAAGGAATTTGAAAATTTAAATAGAAAAGTTAGTGATGAAGAATATAATAAAGTTGTGGATTTTGCCGTTAAGTTAGGTATTAAAAATGCTTTTGTTCAAGAGGAAGATGCGGCGAGTGAAAGCTTTATTCCGAGTTTTGATAAATCGGTAATTTAGAATAAAATTTGTATTTTTTTATTATTTTTGATAGAATAAGCACTAATTGAAGGAGGAATTTTTTGTGAATGAAGTAATTTTTAATAAGGCGGAGGTACTTAAAATTATTAAGAGATACTATGAAAAGCACTATTTTGGTCAGGCAATTAAAGTTAGGGTTGTGACTGATAAGAAAATTGTTAGCGACAGTGAGGAATTGTTAGAGAGGAGAATAGTTTCAAACTATAAGGTGAGTGTAAAGAATTGGTTTTTAGTTTCTGGGTACTTGGAAAGTGAAGGAATTTTGCATAAATTTAGTAAAGTTTTAACTAGTGATGAATTAAAGTTAATAATCTCCGATGCTTTGAATGAGAAAAATTTGGAAATCGATGATATGAAAATTAATAATAAACTAAAACTAACTTATTCTTATTTGGAAGATGATAAAATAAAAGCTAACTTTTCGGGAGTTAGTGTTGTGGCTACTAAGAAAAATGAAAAGGTACTTATGAAAAATCATTTGTGAAATATAGATGAAATTTTGGGCAAATTGAGAGGTTTTTTCGCTATTTTGTTTAATATTTTTGTAATTTATGGTATTATTGTTTTAGGAGGTTAAAAATTATATGAAAAAATTAGGATTGTTTTTAATAATGATGTTGGCAGTTTTGATTGTGCCTTTTAGTGTTTTAGCTGATGAAGCTGAAAATGGTGATGAAGCCGAAGTTACTGAAAGTGAGGGTACTAGTGAAGAAGATAAGCGAGTAAAAGTGTACTTCTTTAGAGGTGAAGGATGTCCTCATTGTGCTGATGCTGAAGAATGGTTTGAAAGTATCCAAGAAGAATATGGCAGTAAATATCAAATTGTTGACTATGAAGTATGGAAAAACGAAGATAATGCTGAATTGATGGATAGAGTTTCAGAAGCTAGAGATGATGGCGCTGATGGAGTTCCTTATATTATAATTGGTAATCATTCTTGGAATGGATTTGCTGAAGATTATGAAATTGAGATTCTAGAAGCAATAGATGCAGAATATGAAAAAGAACCAAGTAGTAGATATGACATTATGGAACTATTACCTGATATTGAAAAAGAAAAAAAAGAAGAATCAAAGTCTTCTGATATAGTTACACTTATAATAATAATTTTAGTTGTTGGTGGTGTAGCTTATGGAGTAGTTCAAGCTAGAAAGAAAACATATTAGAATTTTATTAGATTAAAAAAAGCATTAGAAAAACCTTATTGTATGATAAGGCTTTTTGTTTGGATGAGAATTAAGATAGTAAAAGTTGCTGTCCTACACTTAAGAGATTGCTTGTAAGATTGTTTATTCTTTTTAATTCATCTACAGAAATATTATTTTCCCTGGCAATTGACCATAGAGTATCACCTTTTTTTACGGTGTAAACATTTGAAGGTGCTGTGTTATTATTAGGAATTTTTAATTCGTCTCCTATTTTAAGTAAGGTTGATGTAAGATTGTTTAATTTAATTAATTCATCTACTGATACATTATTCTTTTGAGCAATTAGCCACAAACTATCACCTTTTTTGATAGTATAAATATAATAGTCGGTGCTTGGTTGGTCACTAGGCTCACTAGGTTGCGGTTCATTATTTATCATTGCTGGTACTTGTAATACTTGACCTATATATAAAGTGTTAGTTACTAAGTTGTTTAATTGCTTTAAAATATCAACAGTTGTATTAAATTTGCTTGCTATAGCATAAAGGGTGTCGCCTTTTTGAACAATATAGGAATCTGTATCTACATTCGGATAGTCGTTTTCACGTATTTTTAAAATTTGACCTATTTTTAAAATATCTGTTGTTAAGTTATTTAAATTCCCTAGTTCGTTAACAGAAAGCCCAAACATATTAGCTATTTTATATAAAGTGTCACCTTTTTTTACAGTATATGTGGAAGTTTGGTTGTCTACTCCTGGAGGAGTATATTTATACCCAGTGTAATCAGCTATTGCTTTTACTACACCTTCAACGTAGTCTTCTAAATTATTTCTTAGTTTATTAGCATCTTTAGCATTGTCTATAAAACCATATTCAACTAGTATTGGTTCAACATTACCTGTTTCTCTTAAAATATAATAGTAGTCTTTATTAGGATTTTCAGGAAGTCTTCTTTGATAGGCCTTTCTTTTTATTTGACCAGCATCTCCTATATTATCTAAAGCCATTTGAGCTAATGTGTTGTCATTCTTAAGAGAATAAACTATTTCAGCACCTTCGCCACCTCCGGCATTTATGTGATTAGATACTAAAATTACACCGGGACTATTATCATATAATTCTAAAACTCTATCAATACGTTCTTCTTTAGGTAAATATTCATCGCCATCTCTAGTTAAAACGGCTGGTATGCCTAGTTCTTGTAGTCTTTGATACATATATTTTCCTGCTCTTAAATTTAAATCTTTTTCTAAAAGACCATTACCTACGGCACCACTGTCAATACCTCCATGTGCAGGAATAGGAAAAGTCCAAAAATATCATTATTTCTTAAAATTCAATGTTCCATTCTATTT